>NZ_JBFBEA010000019.1:0-209487 GCF_040683495.1 Streptomyces sp. NPDC093544
AGCGAACCCACGCCCCTGGGCACGGACGCCGAGCAGGTCACGGACGGGGTGGCCGCGTCGATCCGGACCCTGACCGATGGGTCAGGGGTCGACACAGTGGAACGCGGTACGGCCCCGACACAGCGTCCGTGAGGCGGCGGCGCAGCCCCGCCATGGTGACATCGAGCGTCTTCGTCGAACCGAACCAGTTCTCGTCCCAGACCTCGGCCATCAGCGTCTCGCGGGACACCGCCGCGCCCGCGTGCCGGGCGAGCACGGCGAGCAGCTCGAACTCCTTGGGCCGCAGGTCGACTTCATGGCCGTCGAGCGTGCAGCGGCGTGCTGTGATGTCGACGACGAGATCGCCCAGCCGGATCGGCGCCTGGGGCGGCGAGGCGATGGCCCGCCTCCGCAGATGGGCCCGCAGTCGGGCGAGCAGCACGGTCAGGCTGAACGGTTTGACCAGGTAGTCGTCGGCCCCCGCGTCGAGCCCCGCGATGACGTCGATGTCGTCAGTGCGGGCGGTGAGGATGAGGATCAGCAGGTCCGGGAAGCGGGCGCGCAGCGTCCGGGCCACGTCGAGTCCGTCCATGTCGGGCAGACCGAGGTCGAGCAGCAGGACGTCGTACGAGGACCGAGCGGCCTCCGCGAGGGCGCCCGCGCCGGTCCGGCTCCACGTTGGCCCGTAGCCGTTGCCGCGCAGTCCGATTTCGAGATGGCGGCCGATGGTGTCGTCGTCCTCCACGACGAGAACGTGGGCGCGACTGTGTCGGCTACGGTCCGGTGCGGCGGGCGTGCTCATGGTGCGCAGCGTAGAGCCGGACGGGGTGTTCACAGATCGCGGAGTTCCTCTACGGCGGGTCGGGCTGCTCGGCGCACCCCGTTCAGGGCCGCCGCCAGTACGGCCGCCACGGCGGCGCAGCCGGTGAGGACCAGATATGTGCCGGGGACGGACAGCGAGGCGGGCGGTGGGTCGAACACGCCCGTCAGCACCTTGACCAGCATCTCCGACAGGCCCCAGCCGATCAGCGCGCCACCGGCCAGACCTCCGCCTGCCAGCAGGAGCGCCTCGGTGAGGACCATGCCGCGCAGTTGGCCGGCCCGGGCGCCCAGCACGGTGGCGATGGCGAAGGTCCGCCGCCTTTCCGCGAGGCCGAGCGCGAGGACCAGTCCGCCGGCCCCGGCCGCGAGCAGCACCGCGAAGGCCAGCTCGATCCGGGTGAGCCCGGCCAGGTCCACGGAGGTCAGGCTGGTGCCGACCGTGCCGCGGGTCTGGGTGAGGTCGGTGACGGTCGCACTGGTGCCGAGCTGCTTGCTGAGCTGCGCCGCGACCTGCTTCTGGTGGGTGCCGCCGGTGTCCACGAGGAACGCGCCGACCGCGTCGCTGCCGGTGGCGTTGGCCACGTACGAGGCGTTGGCGACGAAGAAGCTGTCCTTCGGCGCGGTCGGGAACTCCTTGGCGACCCCGGCGTAGTGGAACGTCACCGTGCGCAGCGCCTTGGTGTGAGCGTCCTGGATGCGCAGCCTGACGGTGTCACCGGGCGAGAGCTGGAAGTCGGTGACGGTCTCCGCGCTGACCAGCAGCGCGTCGGGCTGCTTCGCGAGCTTGTCCATGAGCGAGGCGGCGGTTCCGCCGGAGAAGTACGCGTCCTGGAGCGAGGTGGCCGAGGCGATGGTGCTCGGGTTCACGCCGTACAGGTCCTGGAGGTCGGAGCCGACGTATGCGAACCGGTGCTGAAGCGGCTCGACATGGCGTACGCCGGAAACCTTGAGGGAGGCGGCGGCGCTGGGCGGCGTCTGCGCCCCGGGGGGCTCGGTCACCGTGACGTCCGCGCCGTTGGTGAGGCGCGCGTCGACCTCGGCCTGCTGCTGGTACGTCGCGTTGAAGGTCGCCGTCGACACCGCGAACGACACCGCGAGCGCCAGGAGGACCACGGAACGGGCCAGTGGACGCCGGCGCCGGGAGAGCACCGCGGCCGTCGTTCCCGCCAGATTCGACGTCAGCGGACGCGACAGCCTTGCCAGCACCCGGCGGCCGTGTGTGAGCGCGAGGAGTGTGAGCCGCCACAGCAGCAGGGCGGAGCCGACCCACAGCAGCGCGGGGCCGAGGAACGCCCAGTACGACACGGAGATGCTCGGCACCCCTTCGGGGGCGAGGACGAGGGCGTACTGGTTGCCGGACGAGGCCCGGAACACCAGCCAGGAGGCGATCAACAGGGCGAAGTCGAGTCCGTACCGCGTCCACCAGACCGAGCCGGTACGCCGCCCTGACCTGCGGGTGTCGGCGACCGTCACCCCGCGCAGGTCGCGCAGCGCGGGGACCAGGACGGCACCCGCGGCCACGGCGGCGCCGAGCAGGAAGGCAAGGGTGTACCAGAAGGTCCACGCGCCGGCGCTCGTCCCGAACGACGCCGATCCGAAGGCGGTACGACCTGTCAGCGAGGCGATGCCGAGTCCGGTGAGACCGCCGACGACCCCCACCAGCCCTGCTTCCAGGCCCGACAGCGAGGCGATCCGCCTCGGCCGCAGCCCGCGCAGCCGCAGCAAGGACTGCTCCTGGCGGCGCCGTTCACCACCGGCGGCGGCGACCGCGGCGGTCAGCGCGGCGGCGAGGATCGCGCCCGGGACGCCGAGGAAGAGGAAGAGGATCTGTGCGTAGGCGGCGTCCTGGCGGGCGGAGTCGAGGGCGGCTCCGAGGTTGTTCCCGACGACTGCGCCGCCCGAGGAGCGGGCCTCCAGGTTGTGGGCGGCGCGCGTGACGGTGTTGAAGGCGGAGGCGGGGTCGGCGGGCAGCTTGGCGTCGCTGGTGGCGTGGATCTGGGTGGTGACCGGGGTGTTGGCCGTCAGGGAGGTGAAGTCGGCGGACGGGAGGAGGACCACGTTGTCGGGCGGTGCGGCGGGCTGGGACTGGGTGGGCGCGCCGACCTTCTGGAACAGTGAGTCGGCCTGCGGGAGGTCGACGACCCCGGCCACCCGGACCTGGCGCACCCCGGAGCCGGGGACCTGGATGCCGATGGTGTCGCCGGGGGCGGCGTGCAGGTTGGAGGCGGTCTGCTGGGCGAGCAGTACGCCGCTGGAGGAGCCGGTCAGCGGACGGATCTCGCCCGGGAAGAGCTTCTGGTAGTCGGCCGGGAGACCGAGAACCACGCCGGGCCCGGTTGTCTGCGTCGTGCCTTGCGCCTTCGCTGTGAACGCGCTGCTGTGGGCGAAGCCGACCGGGACGGCGGCCCGTACGCCGGGCGTCTGCTGAACCAGGGACAGGGTTCCCCCCGCGTTGGTGCCCGGCTGCACCTCGACCTGCCAGTCGACGGCGACCGAGCGGACGGCGCGCTGTGTCATGGTCGCCTTCGACGCGGTGAGGAACGAACCGAGCGAGGCGATGAGGGCGACGGACAGGGCGATCCCGGCCAGGGCGGCCAGCAGCCGTCCGGTGCGGTGGCGGGCGAGGCCGCCGGCCCACACGGTGTTCATGGCGCCTTTCATGACACTTCCTCGGCTTCCTGGCGGGTGATCAACCGGCCGTCGCGCATGGTCAGTCGACTGGTGAGACGGGCGGCGACGGCCGGGTCGTGCGTCGTGACGACGAGGGCCGCGCCCATCCGTCCGGCCGCCGTCAGCAGTGCGTCCAGGACGTGCCCTCCGGTGGTGTGGTCGAGCCGGCCGGTGGGTTCGTCGGCCAGGATCAGCCGGGGGGCCTGGGCCAGCACGCGGGCGGTGGCGACGCGTTGCGCCTGGCCTCCGGAGATCTCCTCGGGCAGCCGCTCGGCCAGCTCGGAGGCGTTCACCAGGGCGAGGGCCGCGACGGCCTCCTGGCGGGCGCGGTCGTCCGGCATGCCGGCGAGCACCAGCGGCAGCGCGGTGTTCTCGACGACGTCCAGGGCGGGGATCAGGCTGTCGCCCTGGAAGACGAGCCCGATGCCGCCGGGGCGGGCGCCCAGGGCGGGCCAGGTGACGGTGCCGCTGGTGGGGCGTTCCAGGCCGGCCAGCAGATGCAGCAGCGAGGACTTGCCCGAACCCGAGGGGCCGACGACGGCGAGCCGGTCACCGGCGCGCACCCGCAGGGTCGCGCCGTGCACGGCGACCACGGCGTTCGCGCCGCGGCCGAAGGTCAGGGCGACGTCGTCGCAGGCGACGAGTACGTCATCGGCAGCGAGCGCGGTCTCATGCGGAGACATCGTGTGCCTTCCCGTCGTCCAGGGCGATCACTCGGTCGGCGATCCGTACGGCCTCCGCGCTGTGTGTCACGATCAGCACCGCGCAGCCCAGGGCGGCACGGTCGCGCAGCATCCGGAGGATCAGGCGCTCGGTGTCGCCGTCGAGTTCGCCCGTGGGTTCGTCCGCGAGCAGGACCTCGGGTGAGTTGGCGAGGGCGACGGCCAGGCCCGCCCGAGCCAGCTCCCCGCCGGACAGCCGACGGGGCAGCGCGTGCGCCCGCCCGGCGAGCCCCACTTGCTCCAGCAGATCCCCCGCCGATACAGCGGGTCGGCCCTGTACGGCACTGTGCGCGAGCCGCACGTTGTCGCGCACGTTGAGATGCGTGACGAGATTGCGGGTCTGGAGGAGTACACCGATGTGGTGGGCCCGCAGCCGGGCGCGCTCGCTTTCGGGCCGGTGGCTGACGCGTACGTCCCCGACGCGCACCTCGCCGCCCGAGGGCTCGTCGAGGCCGGCGAGGCACGACAGGAGTGTGGACTTGCCCGCCCCCGACGGCCCCACCACGGCGACCGTCTCACCGGGCCGCACCCGCAGGGACACCCCGCGCAGGGCGAGCGTCTCCTCCTCGCCGGCCCGGAAGAAGCGATACAACTCCCGCGCGCTCAGCCCCTCTTCGGACTTCAGGGCGGTTTCCCGCACGACGTCCGACATGGCGCTCACCCTCACTTCCATGTGAAGGAGTCGCTGACGATGCGCCAGGGGTCCACGTTGTCGGCGTTCACCGGCCCGGACAGGGTCACGTCCACCTCGTGCCCCTGCCGGTAGAACGCGAAGCGCTCGAACGCGTCGCGCACGACCTTGCCGGTGACCGGGTCCGGAGCCGAGTCGCCCTGGTACTTCAGCAGGACGGCACTCCCGCCGTTCCGGGTCACCTGCGACACCTTGGCTCCGCTGAAATTCGGTACCTGGCCGGCGAGTTGAGGAACGACCGTGCCGGTGACGGACGCGGTGGTGGGCGCCGAGGACGCGGACACGGCGGAGACCCCGACGCGGTTCAGTTTGTCGGTGAAGACCGCGGTGCCGCTCTGGGTACTACGGGCCCAGCCCTCCGGCACCTTGACCGTGAACCCGCCGCCGGACGGCTGGTAGGCGACGTACGCCTGGTTGTCGGGGATGTCACCGGGTGGATTGGACTCGGTGGGTGCTGCGGCGGCGCTACTGGATCCGCTCGTGGACGCGGCGCCAGATGTGGAACACCCGGCGGTCACCGCCGCCGCGAGTACGAGTCCGACGACACCGATGGTTCGTACGCGTGCCATAGCCACTGACCTCCTGAGAAACCCTGCCGACCGACCGGACGCGGTCATGGCACCGACGCTAGGAAGCGACGGGTTAACGCCTCGCTCGGCGAGGGTTAGACGACGGCAAAAGCGCGTGGCGGGCTTCGCCCGACCGGGTGGGCGGCCCGCATGATGAGGGGCATGAGACAGCGTGTCGTGCGGGTTGCGGTCACCGCGGTGCTGGTCGCGCTGGTCCTCCTCGCGATCCCCCTGGCCCTCGCCATCAGGTCCACCCTGTACGCCGACCAGCGGGACACCCTCGAACGAGCGGCGCTCGCCGGTGCCGTACGCGTGAATCCGGACTACGCGACCGGCGACCCGGTGGAACTGCCGTCGCCGGGGGCGGGCGAACGCCTCGGCCTGTACGACCCGAAGCTGAGCCTGCGCGCGGGCACCGGCCCCCGTACCGGCGACGCGGCGGTCAGTGAGGCGCTCGGCGCTGTCATCGCCCGTGACCAGACGGCCGGCGACCTCGTCGTCGCCGTACCCGTCTCGCACAACGAGCAGGTCATCGGCGTCGTAAGGGCCTCGTCGGCCGTCTCGGTGGTCCGTGACCGTGTCCTTCTCGGCTGGGGCGCCCTGCTCGGTGCGGCCGTACTCGCCCTCACGGTCGCCGTGCTCGTCGCCCGGCGGCAGGCACGTGCGCTCACGGCCCCGCTGGAGGAGCTCTCCCGGCACTCCCGGGCCGTCACAGACGGAGACCTGACCGCCAGAGCCGAGCCGAGCACCATCGCCGAGATCGACCAGGTCGCCCGCACGCACAACGACATGCTGCACAGCCTCTCCGAACTCCTGAGGCACGAAAGGGACTTCACCGCCAACGCTTCCCACCAGCTGCGCACCCCGCTGACCGGCCTCCAGCTCACCCTGGAGGCGGGGCTCGCACAGGACGACGCCCGGCTGCGTCCCGTTCTGGAGGAGGCCCTTGCCGCCACCCGTCGGCTGCACCACACCGTGGAGGAGGTGCTGCGTCTGGCCGGCTCACCCGGCCTGCCACACCGGGCCGTACCGGACCTGCTGGTGGCGCAGCTCCTGGACGAGACCGACGGACGGTGGCACGGCCTCTTCGCCCAGGACGGCCGACGCCTGGACTGCGGCTCACAGGACGCCCCGGCCGACGTACGCGTCCCGGGCGGACCCGTCGCCGAGATCCTCGGCGTCCTGCTCGACAACGCCCGTACGCACGGACACGGCGGCGTCCGCGTCACCGTCCGGGACCTCGACGACGCCCTCGCCTTCGACGTCACCGACGAGGGCGGCCTCCGTACCGAACCCGCCCGCCTCTTCGCCCGCGGGCACACGGGTGGCGGCACCAGCGGCACGGGCATCGGCCTCGCTCTCGCCCGTGACCTGGCCGTTTCCCTGGGCGGCAGGCTGTTCCTGGCGAGCGGCGACCCTACGACCTTCACGCTGCTCGTCCCGGTCCGCCAGGACGAGGGGCCTGTTTCGGGCGAGACCACCCGGTAGTCAGGATGCGTTCAGGCTTCGGCTGGCACGGTCGGGCCTTATGACATCCGAGACCTCCGAGACATCGGCTTCCGGGACACCGGCCTCTGACACGTCCGCGGCGTACGGCGGCCCTGCCGACGCCGTCGCCCCCGGACACCGCCTCCGCTGGAACAAGGTTCCCGAAGTCACCGCGTACTTCTGGGTCATCAAGGTGCTGTGCACCACGGTCGGTGAGACCGCGGCGGACCTCCTGAACGAGAAGCTGGGCCTGGGTCTGACCGGCGTATCGCTGCTGATGAGCGCGCTGCTCGCGGTGCTCCTCGTCGTCCAGTTCCGCACCAGCGCCTACCGGCCCGGCGTCTACTGGTCGGCCGTGGCCCTGATCAGCGTCGTAGGCACGCTGATCAGCGACAACCTCACCGACAACCTGGGCGTGCCGCTGACGACCAGTACCAGCGTCTTCGCCGTGGCCCTCGCCGTCGTCTTCATCGCCTGGTACCGCAGCGAGCGGACCCTGTCGATCCACAGCATCGACACCCCGCGCCGCGAATCGTTCTACTGGCTGGCGGTGCTGTTCACCTTCGCGCTGGGCACCGCCGCCGGTGACCTGGTAGCCGAGCGCATGGCCCTCGGCTACTGGGTGTCCGCGGTCCTGTTCGGCCTCGCGATCGCCGCGGTCGCGCTCGTCCACTTCGCGTTCGGCCTGAACGCGGTGTGGAGCTTCTGGATCGCCTACGTCCTCACCCGGCCGCTCGGCGCCTCGATGGGCGATTACCTCTCGCAGCCGACCGCGGACGGCGGCCTGGGGCTCGGCACCGTGATCACGAGCGTGCTCTTCCTGGCGGTCATCCTCGGCCTGGTGGTGTTCCTGTCGGTGACGCGGAAGGACGTCGCCGGGCCCGACCGGCTCACCCCGCAGGGAGGCTGACCACGAACTTCGCGCCAGGGGTGTGCCGTTCGTCGTGGTGCACCTCGCCGCCGGCGGAGCGGGCCAGGCGTCGCGCGAGCGGCAGCCCGAGGCCCGCTCCGCCGTGTCCGTCGCCGGGATCGGCTCGGCGGCCGGGCTGGAAGAGCCGCGCCGCGAACGACGGCGGTACGCCGGGGCCGTCGTCGGTGACCTCGACGCGTATGCCGTGGGTGTGCGCGGCGGCCCGGATCTCGACCCGGGTATGCGCGTACCGCAGGGCGTTGTCGAGCAGGGGGCTGACGATCCGCTCCAGGAGGGCGTCCGGTACCCCGGCGGACAGCCCGGTGTCCGGGACGGTGACGATGACGTCTTTTGTGGGATCGAGGCGGTCCGCGAGACGGCGCAGTACCGGCAGGACGTCCGCCGTGCCGGGTGCGGTGACCGCGTTGTCGCGGGCTTCGTCGAGGAGTGTGTCGCAGATCGTCCGCATGGACCGGGCGGCGTCCGCGATGGCCGCGTGGGTGGCCGTGGTGTCGGCGGCGGAGCGGGGGCGGGCCTGCCACCAGTCCAGCTCGGCGATGATCCGGGCGAGCGGGTTGCGCAGCTCGTGCGACAACTCCCGGGTGAGCTGCCGCTCATGCCGCAACAGCGCGCGGATACGGTCCAGCAGGGCGTCCAACGACCCGCCCAGCCGGGCGAGTTCGGCGGGGCGGGCCACGCTCCCGAGGCGTTCCTCGGAGGCGATGGCGCTCCACCGGGTGGCGTCGTCGGTCATGGTGCGCACGGGGCGCAGCGCGCGCCCCACAGCCAGCCACGTCAGCGCGTAGGTGCACGCCAGCATGGCGGCGTCGAGTGCGAGCGACGCGAGGAGCAGCGTGTCGGCCGAACTGCGGTAGGGGGAGAGGTCCAGCGCCGTGACGACCGTCGCGGCGCCCTTGTCGCCGGGTACCGCCCGCGAGCACATCCGGACCGTGCCCTGGCTGCCGGCGGTGACGCACTGCGGTCCTCCGGGCGCGGCGAGCCGCGTGGCGGCCCGTGTCAAAGCGCTGGTGGCGGTGGCGGACGGAGGCTTTTCCAGCAGCTGGGCGCCCGCGTAGATCCATACGTTCGTGTCGAGGAGTTCCTCGCCGGGCGTCTCCAGGACGCGCACCTGGGAGCCGCTGGCGTCGACCGTCGCGGCGACGGCGGCGGCCCGCGTGTGCAGTACGTCGTCCGCCTGGTGCTGGAGGTGCTGCCGTACGACCGTGTTGAACGCGACGGTGAGAATCACCATCAGCAGCGTGGCGGTGGTGAGCGCGACCAGGGAGAGCCGGCTGCGCAGGGTGCGCGGCCACCAGCGGTAGGCGAACGCCGTGACGGCAGATGGTGGCCGGCGGGAGGCGATCGTCTTCCCGAGAGGCGGTGGCCGACGCGAGGCGGCCCTCTTCCCGAGAAGCGGTGGCGGGCGGGAGGCGAATGTCTTCATGACAGGCGATGACCGATGCCGCGCGCCGTGGTGACGGTCAGCTCGCTGCCGCCGCCACGGAGCTTGCGCCGCAGCCGGGTCAGATACTGGTCGAGCGTGTTCTCACTGACCTGGGCGCCCTCGGGCCAGCCCGCCCTGAGCAGCTCGCGCCTGCGCACAATGCCCCCCGACGCCGCCATGAGTGCTGCCAACAGCCTGAACTCCGTGGGTGTCAGGGCGACTTGGGATCCCCGGACGGTGAGGCTGTGCCCGACGGGGTCCAGGACCAGGTCTCCATCCGATGCCGCCGGAAGGGGACCTGCGCGCTTGAGTGCCGCCCGCAGCCGGGCGGCCAGCTCCGTCAGATGGAAGGGCTTGGGCAGATAGTCGTCGCCCCCGGCCGAGAAGCCTGCCAACCGGTCCGTGAGGTGGTGATGGGCCGTCAGGAAGATGACGGGGGACAGGAAGCCATTGGCCCTGATCGCCTGGCACACGTCCCGCCCGTCCGCGTCCGGCAGGCCGACGTCGAGCACGGCAGCGGCGACGTCGTCCCCGGCCAGCCGCAGCGCGGTCGCGCCGTCCGGCGCGGGCACGGTGTCGAAGCCCTCGTCGCGCAGCCCGCGCCGCAGGACGTCACGCAGGGCGTGATCGTCCTCGACGACCAGAATCCGGTGCCGCATGGTCCACCCTCACCCGCTCTCGTACGACGTGGCCTCTGCGAGCTCCGGCGCGACCAGCAGCGGCCTGAGCGGCGTGGCCGTCAGCCGCTCCGCGAGCGAATCCGGGATCCTCCGCAGCGCCGTCGTCAGCAGCATCGCGACCAGCGTGCCGACCAGGACACCGGCGACGACGTCGTGCGGATAGTGCAGGCCGACCCAGACGCGGGAGGCGGCCATCGCGCAGGCGGCCAGTACCGCGACGGCGCCGAGGCGACGGGACACCTGGAGCAGGGCGACGGCGGCCGCGGCGGCGATGACCGCGTGATTGCTGGGGAACGACCAGTCACCCGGTGCCGGACACGCCTCCAGCGTCGACACACGCAGGCTCTGACAGGGCCGGTCCTCGCGAACGGCCATCTTGAACAGGGAGTTCACCCCGTACGCGACGACGACGATCAGCGGCACGGCGAACGCGATCAGCGAGGCCCGCGCACTCACCCGCCGCGCCCGCCACCAGCCCAGCACCATGAAGACCGCGAACAGCCCGAGCCCGTACGTCGACCACGCGGACACCAGGCTGTCCAGCCATCCGGGGGAGTCCTGGGCGAGGTCCACCACGTATCTGTAGGCGGAGCCGTCGATCGAGGAGCCGTCGAACGCGAGGATCATCCCTGGGATCCCTTCTCCGTGGTGGCGGCCCGGCGGGAGCGGTACAGCTCGGCGGCGAGCGGGAGGAGGGACACGACGATGATCACCGCGATGATCGGGAGCAGATAGCGGTCGACGTTCGGGATCGACCAGCCCAGCGCGTACCCGCCGAGGGTGAGGCCGAGTGTCCAGAGCAGGCCGCCGACGACCTGCCACAGGGTGAACGTCCGCGCCGGCACGTTCAGCGCGCCCGCCACCGGGTTCAGCACCGTGCGCACCACCGGCACGAAACGGGCCAGCACGATCGCCTTCGCGAAGCCGTAGCGCTCAAGGAGCTCCTCGGCGCGCTGTGCCCCCGCGTGCAGTCGTGGTGAGCGGCTGCGGGCGAGCAGTGCGCCGCCCGCCTTGCGCCCGAGCAGGAAGCCGGTCTGCGAACCGGCCAGCGCACCGACCGCGGCGGCGGCCAGCAATGGCGCCAGCGAGAGCTTCAGGCCGCCCTGCCCCGAACCGGTGCACAGCAGGCCCGCCGTGAACAGCAGGGAGTCACCGGGCAGGAAGAAGCCGATCAGCAGGCCCGTCTCGGCGAACATCACCACGCCGACGCCCAGCACACCGAAGGTGGCGAGCAGGGACTGCGCGCTGAGAACGTTCACCGCGAGCTGTGAGTCTGCGAGCTGTGACCCCGCCAGCTGTGAAGCTGCGGACAAAATTGCCGCCATCGTCGCGTGCCCTCTCATACTGGACGAGCGGGTACGGTCGAGACGCACCCGAATGACTACAATGCTGTAGACGGTCTACTGAACTGTAGACGATAGCGGGGTGAGGATCGTTCCATGACAAGCGACAAGGACGAACGCCGTCCGGCGGGCGAGCTGGAGGCCACTGTCATGGCCGCTCTCTGGGCCACCGACGTGCCCCTCACACCGGGCCGCGTACAACTGGAGCTGGCCTCCGGCCTCGCCCGTACGACGGTGACGACGATCCTGTCCCGGCTGCACGAGAAGGGCGTCGTCGGCCGCGAGCGCCAGGGCCGTGGTTACGCGTACTTCCCCGTCCAGGACCCGCACGGGCTCACCGCCCGGCGTATGCACACCGAACTCGACCGGGACGAGGACCGGGAGACTGCGCTGGCCCGCTTCGTGGCCCAGCTCAGCCCCGACGACGAACGCCTGTTGCGCGACCTGCTGGAAACGGGTGAGGGACTGCTGGAGCCAGGTGCCGGCCTGGGGCAGGGTGGGGGACTGCCGGAGCCGGGGTCCGGCCATGGGCTAGGTGAGGGACTGCCGGAGCCAACTGCCGGCCCCGGGCAGGGTGAGCGCCCGGAATCGGGTGACCGGTGAGCGCTCTGCTGCTGCTCGTCCCGCTGCTGGTGCCCTTCGTGGTACCGCCGCTGGCCCGCCGCTGTCTCGACCGGCTCGCACCCTCCGCCGCGCTGTGGGCGCTGACCCTCGCGGTCCTCGTGCTCGCCGGTGCCTCCGTGGCGGCGCTCGGCGCACTGGTCCTGACCGGCCTGCTCAAGCTGCCGCTCTTCGCGGGCTTCGGCGAGCTGATTCACCCGCTGCGCACCGCGTCGGACCTCTTCGTCCTGCCCGCCGCCGCTGCCGCCACCGGCGTTCTCACGGTCGGCGCCTGGACCCTCGTACGCTCGGCACTGCACCAGCTGCGTGCCTTCCGAACTGCCCGTACCCAGGCCGGCCGCCGCCCCACCGCGGGCGACCTGTGCGTCATCGACTCCCCGCACCCGGACGCGTACGCGCTGCCGGGCCGCCCGAACCGGATCGTCGTCACCACCGCGATGCTCCGCAGCCTCGGCGCCGACGAACGCGAGGCGCTCTTCGCCCACGAACGGGCTCACAACGCGGGCGGTCACCACCGCTTCCTCCTCGCCGCCGAACTCGCCGCCCACTGCCACCCGGGACTGCGCCCGGTCCGTGCGACCGTCGCGCTCGCCGCGGAACGCGTCGCCGACGAGGCCGCGGCCGCCGCGGTCGGGGACCGCAGACTGACCGCGCGCGCCATCGCCCGCGCCGCACTCGCCACCACACGCGCCGCCGAGTCCCCCCGCCCCGGCTTCGCCCCCGCGGCGACCACGGGTCCCGTCCCTCAGCGAGTCGCCGCCCTCCTGGTGTCCCCCGCACGCAGCCCGCGTGCCGCCACCTGGATCGCCTTGCTCCTGGCCGTGTGCGCCGCCGTCTCGGCCGGAGCCTCGGTCGGGGGTGTGCTCGCCTTCCACCACGAGGTTGAGGTCGCACAGGGCGAAGAGCCTCGCTGACCTGGCCGGCAACATCCAGCCCGTCCGGCGTTTGAGGACGAGGCCGTTCAGGCCGACAGCGGGGGTCTGGGGCGGCAGCCCCCAGTACGGGTCGGGTAGGGGCGGAGGGGGCGAAAACCACACCGCCCGAGCAGCGCCGCAGCCCGTCACCCTAGACGCGGCTCCGACGGGCGTCACCCGAGCGACTCCGCAACAGCACCCCCACCACCGGCCCGAGCGCCAGCAGCACGGCGAGCACCCCGTACCCGTACGTCAATGTCGCCACCGTCGCGACCCCCGCGACCAGCAACGGCCCGCCCGCATCGCCCAGTTCACGCCCGAGCTCAGCCGCCCCCATGGTCTGGCCAAGCCGTTCCTGAGAAGTACTGGAAGCCAGCGCGGCGAAGCCCAGCGGGGTGATCAACCCCGTGCCGACGCCGATCAGCGCCGCGGCGAGAAGAACGCCCGTCAGGCCGGGGAGCATCGCGCAGGCCAGCCCCGCGGCAGTGAGGGCCAGCCCCGCGCCGATGCCCGCCCGCGCGGTCAGCCGGCCCGCGTCCAAGGCTCGCCCGGCACGGGGCTGAACGACCGCCGCGCAGGCCGCGAGTACAGAGACGGCCGCACCGGTCGCCACGGTGCCGAGCCCCGCGACCGCACCGGAGACGGGCAGGAACCCCACACCGACGGAGAGCGCGGCGGTCGCCCCCGCGAGCGCCGCCGTCGGGGTGAGGAAGACCGGGTCGGCCAGGCGGCGCGCCAGATCGAGCACGGTCTGCCGGGCGCGCGGCAGCGGCGGCGCGTGCGGAACGGTCATCAGAGCCCATACGGCGACAGCGGCGCCCAGGGCCGCGAGCACGGTGAACAGCAGCCGCAGCCCGCCCGCCCACACAAGGACGCCGCCGAGCAGCGGACCCATGGTGTAGCCGAGAGATTTGTAGAAGCCGTAACTCCCGTACACCCGACCGTGTTTGGCGGCCGGATTGAGCCGGGCCACCAGTGCGGAGGCCGCGGGCGAGAACGCGGAGGCCGCCGCGCCCTGACCGAGGCGGGCGGCCCACAGCCACCCGGGGCTGTCGACGACGACGTACAGAGCGGACGCGGCGGAGAAGGCGACGAGGCCGCCGAGCAGGACGGGCCGGGCGCCGATCCGGTCGGCGATCGTGCCGAACACCGGCTTGAGCAGCACCTCGGCGCCGTCGTACAGGGCGAGCAGGCCGCCCAGGACGAGGAGCGAGGTGACGCCGTCCTGGGAGCGGCCGCCAAGGTTCGCGGCGATGCCGTGCGCTCCGAAGGCGGTCGTGAACCCGGCGGCGTACAGCGGCCACATCTGCGGCGAGGTAGCCCCCGCCACCTCACTCGGGCGCGTCACTGAGACCGAGGCGGAGGTGTTCCACGTGGTAGACCGCCTGGTCGAGGAGCTCGGCGACGTGGTGGTCGTGCAGCGCGTACACCACCGAACGTCCGCTCCGCTCGCCGACGACCAGGCCCAGGTTGCGCAGCAGCCGCAGCTGGTGCGAGCACGCGGACTGCTCCATGCCCACCTCGGCGGCCAACTCGGTGGCCGGCAGTGGTCCTTCCCGCAGCCGCGCGAGGATCAGCAGCCGCGAGGGAGTGGACAGTGCCTGGAGCGTGGTGGCCACCTTCGCGACGTTGGCCGCGTCCAGACTTACGCGCGGGGTGGCGTCCTGCGCGGTGGTGACGGCTCCATGACCCATGGGCGGCATCCTACTCGGCACACATGAAGATATGAATGAGTCTTCATGTGTTCCTGTATGGTGGCCGCGTGTCATCCACTCTCGCCCCGCCTCCCGCCGCAGCCCCCTCCGCCCCGGCGCTCCCTCGCCGCCGTACGCGCGTCCTCGCGCTGCCGGAGGCCCGCTGGGCGCTCGTGGCCACAGTCGCTTTCCTGCTCGCGCTCCCTCCCCACCTCGGCGGCGCGCCCGGGTGGACGTACGCACCGCTCTACCTGATCGCGTACGCCGCCGGAGGATGGGAGCCCGCCCTCGAAGGGCTGCGGGCGCTGCGCGAGAAGACCCTGGACGTCGACCTGTTGATGATCGTCGCGGCGCTCGGCGCGGCCGCGATCGGACAGGTCCTGGACGGTGCCCTGCTGGTCGTCATCTTCGCCACCTCCGGCGCCCTGGAGGCACTGGCCACCGCCCGTACCGCCGACTCCGTGCGCGGCCTGCTCGACCTGGCGCCCGCCACGGCGACGAGAATCGCCGCCGACGGCGAGGAGCAGGTGCCTGCCGCCCAACTCGCTCTCGGTGACGTGCTGTTGATCCGCCCCGGCGAGCGAATCGGCGCCGACGGGCGGGTGGTCGACGGCATCAGCGAGGCCGACCAGGCGACGATCACCGGCGAACCGCTGCCGGTGGTGAAGACGCCCGGCGACGAGGTC
The DNA here is from genome assembly GCF_040683495.1 of Streptomyces sp. NPDC093544. Taxonomy (NCBI): domain Bacteria; kingdom Bacillati; phylum Actinomycetota; class Actinomycetes; order Kitasatosporales; family Streptomycetaceae; genus Streptomyces; species Streptomyces sp. NPDC093544. Next base: position 15,234 of record NZ_JBFBEA010000019.1, read on the forward strand.
TTCGCGGGCACCCTGAACGGCACCGGCGTACTGCGCGTCCGCGTGGAACGCGACCCCGCCGACTCCGTCATCGCCCGGATCGTCACCCTGGTCGAGGAGGCATCGCGCACCAAGGCGCCGACGCAGCTGTTCATCGAGAAGGTCGAACAGCGGTACGCGGTGGGCGTCGTGGCCGCCACGCTCGCTGTCTTCGCGGTGCCGCTCGCCTTCGGTGAGGACCTCACCGGCGCGCTGCTGCGGGCGATGACCTTCATGATCGTCGCTTCGCCGTGCGCGGTCGTCCTGGCCACCATGCCGCCGCTGCTGTCCGCCATCGCCACCGCCGGGCGGCACGGCGTCCTGGTCAAGTCCGCGGTCGCCATGGAACGCCTCGGTGAGATCGACACGGCAGCCCTCGACAAGACCGGCACCCTGACCGAGGGCACGCCCGAGGTGACGGCAGTCCGTCCCGCGCCGGGGTCGGGCCTCGACGAGGACGCCCTGCTGGCCCTGACGGCCGCCGCCGAGCACCCCAGCGAACATCCGCTCGCCCGCGCGATCGTCGCCGCGGCCCGCTCCCGCGGCCTGCGCCTCGCGCCCGCCGACGACTTCACCGCGAAGCCCGGGCACGGCGTCACCGCCACCGTCGACGGCCACATCATCACCGTCGGCCGCCCGGACGCGCATCTGGACGACGACACCCACCACACGGTCGTCCTCGTGGAACGCGGCGGCGTCCCCGTCGGCACCCTCTCCCTCGCCGACCGCCTCCGCCCGGACGCCGCCGAGACCGTCGCCGCGCTCACTGCCCTGACAGGCACCTCACCCGTGCTGCTCACCGGCGACAACCCACGCGCCGCCGCCCAGGTGGCCGCCGACACCGGCATCACCGACGTACGTGCGCGTCTGCTGCCCGAGGACAAGGTCGCGGCTGTACTCCAACTGGCCGACCGCAAGGTGCTGTTCGTCGGCGACGGCGTCAACGACGCCCCTGCCCTGGCCGCCGCCCACTCCGGGATCGCCATGGGCCGCGCCGGATCCGACCTCGCGCTGGAGACCGCGGACGCTGTCGTCGTCCGCGACGAGCTCGCGGCCATCCCCGCGGTCGTACGGCTGTCCCGTACCGCCCGCCGCATGGTCACCCAGAACCTCGTCATCGCGGGTACGTTCATCATCGCCCTCGTCCTGTGGGACCTCGTCGGTCACCTTCCGCTCCCGCTCGGCGTCGCGGGGCACGAGGGTTCGACGGTCCTGGTCGGCATCAACGGGCTGCGGCTGCTGCGGGACTCCGCATGGAGGTCCGGCGGGTCCCGGGGCGCGTGAGGTTGATGTCGGAATGGAGGTCCGGCGGGTCTCAGGGCATGTGAGGTTGATGTCGGATTCTCGCCAGCTCCGGCCTCGCGCGTGCCCGATGCTTGAGGCATGCAGAACGGGATGCACACCGACACGGAGAGCTGCGTGCGCGCCGTCCAGTCGAAGGACGCGCGCTTCGACGGCTGGTTCTTCACGGCGGTCCTGACCACCCGGATCTACTGCCGGCCCAGCTGCCCGGTGGTGCCGCCGAAGCCGGAGAACATGACGTTCTACCCCAGCGCGGCGGCCTGTCAGCAGGCCGGATTCCGGGCCTGCAAGCGGTGCCGTCCCGACACCAGCCCCGGCTCGCCCCAGTGGAACCAGCGCGCCGACCTCGTCGCCCGCGCCATGCGCCTGATCGGCGACGGAATCGTGGACCGCGAGGGCGTACCGGGCCTCGCCACCCGGCTCGGCTACAGCACCCGCCAGATCGAGCGGCAGCTCCTGGCCGAGCTGGGCGCGGGACCGCTCGCGCTCGCCCGGGCCCAGCGCGCCCAGACCGCACGGCTGCTCATCGAGACCACCCTGCTTCCGATGGCCGAGATCGCCTTCGCGGCCGGGTTCTCCTCGATCCGTACCTTCAACGACACGGTCCGCGAGGTCTTCGCGCTGTCACCGAGCGAGCTGCGCGCGCGGCTGCCCAAGAAGAAGGCGGGGGCCGCCACACCAGGGGTGCTGAGCCTCCGGCTCCCCTTCCGCGCCCCGCTCAACCCCGACAACCTCTTCGGCCACCTCGCGGCGACGGCCGTACCCGGCGTCGAGGAGTGGCGCGACGGGGCCTACCGGCGCACCCTGCGCCTGCCCTACGGCCACGGGATCGTCGGACTCACCCCGAACGCCGACCACATCGCCTGCCGCCTCACCCTCAGCGACCTCCGCGACCTGCCCGTCGCCATCAGCCGCTGCCGCCGCATGCTCGACCTGGACGCCGACCCGGTCGCGGTCGACGACCAGTTGCGCACCGATCCGTTGCTCGCGCCGCTCGTCGACAAGGCGCCGGGCCGCCGGGTGCCCCGCACGGTCGACGAGGCCGAGTTCGCCGTACGAGCCGTGCTGGGCCAGCAGGTCTCCACGGCCGCCGCCCGCACCCACGCGGCCCGCCTGGTCACCGCGCACGGCGAACCCGTCGACGATCCCGAGGGCGGCCTCACCCACCTCTTCCCGTCCCCCGAGTCGCTGGCCGAGCTGGACCCCGAGTCCCTCGCGATGCCGCGCACCCGCCGCGCCACCTTCACCACCCTCGTACGTCAACTCGCCGACGGAACCCTCCACTTGGGCGTCGAGAGCGACTGGGCCGAGGCCCGCGCCCGACTGCTCTCCCTGCCGGGCTTCGGTCCCTGGACGGTCGACGTCATCGCCATGCGCGCCCTCGGCGACCCCGACGCCTTCCTCCCCACCGACCTCGGAATCCGGCGCGCCGCTCAGGAGTTGGGCCTTCCGTCCACCCCGGCCGCGCTCACGGCACGCGCGGCGGCCTGGCGTCCTTGGCGGGCGTACGCGGTCCAGTACCTGTGGGCGACGGACAGCCACCCGATCAACTTCCTTCCCGCGTAAGACCGTACGAGATCATCCGTACGAGATCCCCTGTACGAGATCGCCCGTATTGGGTCACCCGTACGACATAGTCCAGACGAGGATGTATGAGCCCGCGCAAGGATGTTCAATGAAGCACCACACCGTGACCGACAGCCCGTACGGGCCTCTGACCCTCGTCGCCGCCGAAGACGCCCTCTGCGGGCTCTACATGGTCGGCCAGCGCCACCGTCCTCCGGAGGAGACCTTCGGCCCACGCGACGACGACACCCTCTTCGACGAGGCGACGCGCCAGCTCGCGGCCTACTTCGCGGGCGAGTTGAAGGAGTTCGACCTGCCGCTGCGCCTCGACGGCACGCCCTTCCAGCGCGGAGTCTGGGAGCAGCTGCGCCGGATTCCCTACGGTCAGACCCGCTCGTACGGCGAACTGGCCGAAGCACTCGGCAACTTGGGCGCCTCACGCGCGGTGGGCCTCGCCAACGGCAAGAACCCGCTCGGCATCATCGTGCCCTGCCACCGCGTCGTCGGCGCGAACGGCAGCCTCACGGGATACGGCGGCGGTCTGGACCGCAAGAAGCGGCTGCTGGACTTCGAGGGCGGCGCCGCCCTCTTCTAGGGCTGCCGTCCCTGGCCGGTCCGGTTGGCCTGTCAGCCCGGGTCCGGCCCACCTGACGAGGGGGGAGTGACCGGACCCGGGGGACATGGGCTCCCGCACCCATGTCCTTGCCCGTCGCCGAAGGGTGGTTGCGGGAACGGGCGGCGCCGACCCCGTCCGTCCTGTCTGCGTCCGCGCCCTTCGGGAGGCGGTATTGAGACCGTATGGCGGCACGGCGGCCGGCGTCGCTCCGCATTGCGCGGCACTGTCCGGATTACGCAGGAGGGTTTTCGTTCCGCGCGTTCCGTTCCAGCGGATCCATGGTTTCCATGGATCCACCGGCTTCTGTGGATCCATCGGCTTCTACGGTTCGACCGGTTTCCATGGTTCCTGCTCAGACGCATATGCACCGCAGCGTTTCGGACGGCGTCTCCCCGAACCGGGCCCGGTAGCGGTGCGCGAACCGGCCCAGATGTGCGAACCCCCAGCGGTAGGCGATGTCCGTGACGCTGACCGTCCCCGGAATTGAGACTTTCAGCTGCTCCCGCACTCGTTGCAGCCGTACCTCGCTGACGTACGTCAGCGGGGACATGCCCAGGTTCTTGCGGAACGCCTCCTGTAGCGTGCGCACACTGACCTGGGCGATGGCCGCGAGCTGGGCGGCGTCGTACGGCTCGGCCGGCCGCTCGCGTACCGCGTCCATCACCCGCTTGACCGCGGCGGGCCGCATGGACGGCGGCGGCGCGTCCAACGCCGCCCGGTACTGGTGCTCACTCGCCAGCAACAGGCCCTCCAGCAGGGCCTGTTCGATCCGGCCGGCGAACATCGGCTGCCGCAGCAGGCCGTCGGGCACGTCCCCGTCGAGCAGACTCCACGTCACCAGCTTCAGCCAACTGAGCCCCGGACCGCTGCTGGTGTCGAAGTTCGGCGCGATGAACGGGCGCCGCTGTACCGGCCGGCCCAGGAGCGTCTCCAACTGCCCTACCAGGGCAGCCTTGTCAATCTTCACGTTGATGACGGCGCAGTCGGGCGAGTAGTTGTCGATGAGGTTGTTGTCGCTTGCGGGATCGACGACGATCGCGCGGCCGGTATCGGCGTACGAGACCGGCCCCCCGCCCTGCCGCACGCTGTGGGAGCCGGCGACGGGCGCCGACACGTGGTAGTAACCCAGTTCGCCTGTCCGCGCCCGGACCTCTGTTCCGTAGCTGACCTTGCCGACCGTCAGGGCGCCCAGGTTGACGACCGAAAAGTCCGCGACGAGGTCGCCGACGTCTCCCACCACGTCGAAACGAGCCTCGCTGAAAATCGTGTTCACCGTCGCGCGGACCTCGTCCACTTCACGCATGACGAAGCTGGCGAACTCGACGGTATGTGCCTTTTCCACCTCCATGGTTGTCCCCTCGTCAACACCAGGATGGCTCAAAGTGGCCCGGCCGTCAGCAAAGCGGTCAGAGTCGGCTGAGTGATTCGGGCGGGGTGGTATGTGCGGATGGGTTCCCGCAAATACTTCCGGATGGTCACAGGGGGACGGCGCCTCGTAACAGACAGCGGCGGTTCATCCTGGCTGTGCAACAGCGGGGAGGTCCGATGAACCGGCTTGCTGTGTACGTCGTTTGACGGGTTGAGATCAACAAGGAACGACGCCGAAAGGGCACCCCGATATGTCGCTCAGCCACTCCCGCTCCCGTACGCTCGCCGCCGTCGGTTTCCTGGCCGCTACCGGCCTGTTCCTCACCGCGTGCGGCCCCGACGGTTCCAGCGCCGACTCCGGTGTGAGCGCCCCCTCCGGCGCCGCCAGTGCCACGGACGCCAGTGCCAAGAACCGCGAGGACGGTACGGTCACCGGCACCCTGACCTATCTGGCAGCGGGCAAGCTGGAGGTCGGAGGCCGTCCCTTCTTTGTCGCGGACGACACGGAGATCGTGGGTGGGGAGATCTGTGGTGATCCCGAGACCCAGGCGGCGGAGACCTGCACCGCCGATGAGTTGGACGAAGCTGCCAAGACCGGGAATGTCACTGCCCAGGTATCGATCAAGGAGGGCATAGCGACCAAGGTCGTCGGGACGGGCGGGGATGACGGCGCGACGGACGGGGGTGCCGGTGCCACGGAGGAGCCGGCCGGGCAGGACGACACCGAGGAAGCCGGCACCGACAACCGTGTGGACGGCACGGTCACCGGCACGCTGACTTACCTGGCGCCGGGCAAGCTGGAGGTCGGAGGCCGTCCCTTCTTTGTCGCGGACGACACGGAGATCGTGGGCGGTGACATCTGCGGTGATCCTGAGACCCAGGCGGCGGAGGTCTGCACGCCCGACGATCTGGACGGGGCCGCGCAGGGTGGCAACTTGACCGTCGAGGTGACGATCAAGGAGGGCGTCGCCGAGCAGGTCACCCAGGTCTAGACGTTGCGGCGAGCGGCCTCCGGCTTCCTCCCGGTCCGCCAGGCCAGGAGGGCTCCTTGAGGGTTCCTTGAAGGCTCCTTTCAGGGCCCCGCGCTCAGCACTGGGCGGGGCTACTAGGAGTCGCTCTCGGTGCGCAGCCGACGGAGCAGCTCGGGCAGGGCGGTGCCGATGGGCTGCCGAATGACTTCGTCGGCGCGGTCGTCGTACGGCGTCGGTTCGGCGTTGACGATGATGAGCTGCGCCCCGTGGTCCGCGGCCACCCCGGCGAGGCCGGCGGCGGGCTGGACCTGGAGGCTGGTCCCGACGGCGATGAAGACCTGGCAACCCTTGGTGATCGCGAGGGCGTCGCCGAGTACGACGGGGTCGAGCCGCTCGCCGAACATCACCGTCGCCGACTTGAGAATGCCGCCGCACTTCAGGCACCGGGGGTCGTCCTCACCGGCCTCCACTCGCGCGAGTGCGTCCTCCATCGGTGCCTTGGCGTGGCACTGGGTGCACACCACGGTCCGCGCCGTGCCGTGGAGTTCGAGCACCTTGCGGGCGGGCATGCCGGCGATCTGGTGCAGCCCGTCCACGTTCTGCGTGATCACCCGCACCGGCACCCCGGACCGCTCCAGCTCCGCCACCGCCCGGTGCGCCGCATTGGGCTCGGCCTGTAGCGTCCGGTTCTTCCGGCGCATCTGCCAGGACCGGCGCCGGATCTCCGGATCGCCCATGTAGTACTCGTAGGTCACGAGCTTCTCGGCCTCCGGATCCCGCCGCCACAGCCCGTTGGGTCCCCGGTAGTCGGGGATTCCGGAATCGGTGGAGATACCTGCGCCACTGAGGATGGCGACGAGAGGCTTGGTCATGGGCCGAGGGTAGGACGCCTGTCCGCGCGAGGCGAACGGATATGGATAGCGCCGGGCCAGGGCCGCCGGCGAACGCCCGCGGCCACCGCATCGAGGTATCCGGAGAGCGGCTGACGGAGTCAGCCGACCCGGTGTCCGTTCTCCAGCTCCGCCGTCCCCGTGCCCTCTGCCAGTACGTCGAGCGCGGTCATGACGCGACGGCCCAGCGCGCCCGGGAGGTGCTCGGCCAGCTCGTCCCGCGGGACGAGGCGCCATGACAGGAGCTCCTCCTCCTGTAGCCGGATCGCTTTGAGATCCCCCTCGGCGAGGACTCCGCCGTCGTACAGATAGGCCACCAGCGGGGGCCGTGCCGTGCCGTGCACCCAGTCCACCGCGAGCAGCCGTCCGAGTTCGATGTCGAGGCCGATCTCCTCGGCGGTCTCCCGGCGGGCGCCCTGACGCGGAGTCTCCCCTTCGTCCGATTCGACGGTGCCGCCCGGAAGAGCCCAGCCGTCACGGTAGTTCGGCTCGACGAGCAGGACGCGCCCGTCGACGTCACGGAAGAGGGCGGCCGCACCGGCGAGGACGCGGGGGAGGCCCGCGATGTATGTGGCGAAGTCTTGAGTGGTCACTCACGAAGGGTAACGAGCTTGTGGCGGAACTCGATGACGTCCTGGTTCTCCCCGACCTCGGTGAAGCATGCGATGCCCCCGGCTCCAGTGCACTAGGCCTCCACCAACTGGACCGTCCGCGTCGCCAGTTCGCTGATCCGCACCCCGTCGAACCCGAACACCGCACTGCGTACGGTGTCCTCCAGCGGGTCCCGCCACTGTGAGGGAATCGCCGCCGCCCCGCACAGGACACCCGCCACGGAGCCCGCGGTCGCGCCGTTGGAGTCGGTGTCCAGGCCGCCGCGGACGGTCAGGGTGATGGTGCGGGTGAAGTCGCCGTCGCCGTACAGCAGCCCGGCGGTGAGGACCGCGGCGTTCGGGATCGTGTGGATCCAGCCGAGCCCGGCGGTCTCCTCGGAGACTGTGCTGAGCGTGTCCTCCCAGGTCATCCGGGTCTCGTGGAGCGCGAGCACCCGGCGCACGGTGCGCGCGAGGCGGCAGCTCGGAGGGATCACCGTGAGCGCCGTGTCCAGCGCGTGCCGCACGGTCGGCGCCGTGAAGGCCGCCGAGACCAGTGCCCCGGCCCACATCGCTCCGTAGACACCGTTGCCGGTGTGCGAGAGGACGGCGTCGCGGCGGGCGAGCGAGGCCGCGCGGCGCGGCGCGCCGGGGCAGGTCCAGCCGTAGACGTCGGCGCGGATGAGGGCCCCGATCCACTCCTGGTAGGGATTGTCGTACGTCGCTGTCAGCGGCGGTTTGATGCCGTTGGCGAGGTTGCGGTACGTGGCCCGCTCCGCCGTGAACGTCTGTAGATACGGCAGCCGCAGCAGCCACAGATCACCGACCTGCTCGGTGCTGAAATCGAAGCCGTGCGTCTCCAGGACGTCGAGCCCGAGGATCGCGTAGTCCACGTCGTCGTCGCGGCAGCTGCCGTGGATACGGCCTCGTACGCAACTCCGCCACTCGGGCCGCAGCTCGAACTCGTCGCTTCCGCCCCCGTCGGTGGCGGGAGCGGGCAGGTAGTCGGTGAGGGGCAGGGCCGCGGCCTGCCGCAGATAGCGGTCGATCCGGTCCCGCGTCCAGTGGTCGCCCTGCTCGACCGGTTTGCCGAGCATGTTGCCCGCGATCCGGCCCAGCCAGCCCCCATGGATGCGGTCGGCGAGCTCAGTGCCCACAGAGGTCATAGCTCCGGTCTACCCAATTCCGGGCAGCTGTGCGCGGTGTTCCGGGGGACGGGCCGGGCATGACGGCGGGGGCTTCCTCCGGTTAAGGTCACAGCGGCGCGACTGCCTTGACGTGAGCAAGGCCTGAAGCAAGGGGATGCAAGGTGGCGGACGCTGCTGTGAACCGGACTCGACAGACGGCTCGTGTGCTGATCGCCGCGGACAAGTTCAAGGGAACGCTGACGGCCGTGCAGGTCGCCGAGCGCGTGACGGCCGGGCTGCGCCGTGTCGCGCCGCAGGTCGAGGTCGAGGCGCTACCGGTGGCCGACGGCGGTGACGGGACCGTCGACGCGGCCGTCGCGGCCGGTTTCGAACGGCGCGAGGTGCGGGTCGCAGGGCCGCTCGGTGACGAGATCGCGGCGGCGTTCGCGCTGCGCGGCGACACGGCGGTCGTCGAGATGGCGGAGGCGAGCGGGCTGCAGCGGCTGCCCGCCGGGGTCTTCGCGCCGCTCACGTCCTCGACGTACGGATCAGGGGAACTGCTGCGGGCCGCGCTGGACGCCGGGGCGCGGTCCATCGTGTTCGGAGTGGGTGGCAGCGCCACGACCGACGGGGGTGCGGGCATGCTGTCCGCGCTCGGTGCGCGGTTCCTGGACGCGGAGGGTGAGCACGTCGCTCCCGGCGGCGGCGCGCTGAGCGATGTCGTGACCGCGGACCTGTCCGGCCTCGACGCCCGGCTCTCCTCGGTGGACTTCGTCCTCGCCTCCGACGTGGACAATCCGCTCACGGGCCCCAAGGGGGCGCCCGCCGTGTACGGCCCGCAGAAGGGCGCGAACCCCGACGACGTGGCCGCCCTGGACGCGGCCCTCGCTCACTTCGCCGCGGTCCTGGAGAAGTCCATCGGCTCCAAGGCCGCCGAGTACGCGGCGGCGCCCGGTGCCGGTGCGGCGGGCGGTATCGGGTACGGCGCTCTCGTGCTCGGCGCCCGCTTCCGTCCCGGTATCGAGGTCATGCTTGATGTCCTCGGCTTCGCGGCGGCGCTGGAGCGGGCCACGCTGGTGATCACCGGTGAGGGGTCCCTCGATGAGCAGACCCTGCACGGCAAGGCTCCCGCCGGGGTTGCCGCCGCCGCGCGGGCCGCGGGCAAGGAGGTCGTCGCGGTCTGCGGTCGCCTGGCCCTGCGCCCGGAAGCCCTCGGCAAGGCCGGCATCCGCCGTGCGTACCCCCTCACCGAGGTGGAGCCCGACATCGCGAAGTGCATCGTAGATGCGGGTCCGATCCTGGAGAAGGTGGCGGAGAACATTGGGCGGGACTTCTTGAACTGAGGGGGTGGGGGTGGGTGGGGCTGAGGTCTGGGGTTTTCGCCCCCTCCGCCCCTACCCGTCCTGTACCTGGGGGCTCCGCCCCCAGACCCCCGTATCGCGCTGAACGCGCTCGTCCTCAAACGCCGGACGGGCTGAGAATCTCACCCCGACAACCGATACGCGTCCAACGCCAACGTCATCTCGATCAGGTCCCGAGGCCGGGCCAGGGACCGTGATGTCAGTTGTTCCAGTCGCCTCAGGCGGTTGAACACCGTGTTGCGGTGGCAGTACAGCCGGCCCGCGGCCCGCCCGGCGGAGCCCTCGCAGGCCAGCCACACGTCGAGCGTTTCGAGCAGCACAGCCCGGTCACCGGGCTCCAGCTCCAGCAGCGCCCCGAACACATCCGCCACCAGGCGCCCCGCCAGCTCCGGCTGGCTCACGACGAGCGCGGTCGGCATCCGCTGGTCGAGGCGTACGACATCCATGGCGTCCGGCGGACAGGTACGCAGCGCCAGCTCGGCCAGCCGCCGGGCCCGGCCCAGCTCGGCGAGCCCGGCCACCACGGGACTGATACCGCCCGGCCCCTGACATCGTCCGTCGAGAAACCGGGCCACCCCGTCGAGCCCTTGCCCGGTCCCCAACGCCACCACGCCCACCTCGCAGTCCGCCCGCATCCGCCAGATGAAACGCAGCCCCGCGCCCAGCATGGGCCGGGAGCACACGTCCCGGCCGTCGTGGCGCTCGGCCCGCAGCACCACCACGGCGTACGGCCCGTGCTCCGGCAGATCGAGCCCGGCGGCGGCCCGCGCCGCCAGCCCGGGTGTTTCCTGCCCTTCGAGCAGGGCGTCAAGGAGCGCCTGCAACTGCTCGTCCGTCCGCCGCCGCAGCTCCGTCTCGGTGGCCCGGTACGCGTCCGTGGCGGTCGTGGCCTGCGCGTCCACGGCGGACCACACCATGGTCGCCGAGCGCATGAGCATCGCGATCCGCTCGGGTTCGCGCCCCACCGCGCCTTCCATCAGCGCGTCCCACACGAGGTAGCCCGCGGCGCGGTAGGCGTGTACGAGCAGTTCCAGCGGAAGCCCCTGCTGGGCCCGGCGGCGGCCCGCGTCCTCGGCATACTCAAGATCGCGGCGTGGTGAGTCCCGCGGCGCGGAGATCGTCTGGATGCCGACGCGCATCGCGGCCTCCGCCTCCCGCCACTGCTGGTCGTACGGCAGCACCTGTCCGTAGACGGGGGAGTACTCGGTGAGCTGCCGCAGGTGCTCGTCGACGAGCTCGGGCAGCCGTTCCAGCAGAGCCGTGCAGGACTCCGCGAGCAGCTTCCAGTCTTGACCGGTCCGCGGTCGGCGCCCTCCCATGGCCGGAGGATGCCACCAGGACGGCGCCTCGCACAGGCCCCTGACACGCGGTCTTGTGCCCGTGCACAACGGCCGGCCACCACCTCTGGGCACCCGCCGCGTTTCGCCCGCATCCCGTGGACGGGCGCCTGGACCGGTGCTGAGGTGAGCGCCACACCGAGCGAGGACACGGAGAGGTGGCAGCGCCATGGGCGGTTCCGCTCTGCTCGTACGGGACCTGTCGGTCGGCTACGGCCCCGTACGCGCACTGCGCCAGGTGACTCTGGAAGTACCCGAAGGAGCCGTGGTCACCGTCCTCGGCAGCAACGGTGCGGGCAAGTCGACGCTGCTGCGGGCCATCTGCCGGACGCTCTCCTTCCACGGGGGAGCGGTGACCGGCGGCACGATCGGTCTCGGCGGACGCCCGCTCGACCGGCTCTCCCCGGACCGGGTGGTGGCCGCCGGGGTGTCCCAAGTGCCGGAAGGGCGACGGGTGTTCGCCAGGATGACGGTCGCGGACAATCTGCGGGCCGGAGCACTCGGTGCCGTGGGCGGCCGGGCGCAGCGGGCGCGTGCCCTGCGCCGCGTGCACGACCTGTTCCCCGTCCTCGCCGAACGCGCCCAGCAGCGCGCGGGACTCCTGTCCGGCGGCGAACAGCAGATGCTGGCGGTCGCGCGGGCTCTGATGGCGACTCCCAGACTGCTCCTGCTCGACGAACCCTCCCTCGGCCTGGCCCCGTTGATGGCCCAGCGAATCGCCGACACCGTACGGGAGATCAACGCCCAGGGCACCTCGGTCCTGCTCGTCGAGCAGAACGCGGCGCTCGCCCTGCGGCTCGCCTCTCGTGCGTACGTCCTCGAAGTCGGCGAGGTGACCCTCTCGGGTCCGGCCGACGAACTCGCCGCCTCCGACGAGGTCCGCCGCCGCTATCTGGGCGTGGTCGACGAGGACGCGGCGGCCGACGCCGCACCGGCGCGCGGGACCCTGCCGACACTGTCCCGGTGGGAGGGGTGAGGCCCGTGATGCCGGACGTACCCCCGCTCCACGTAAGGGAGTTGACAGTCCGCTTCGCCGGCCTGACCGCCCTCGACAGCGTGAGCTTCACCGTCCTCCCCGGTACCGTGCACGCCCTCATCGGCCCCAACGGGGCGGGAAAGTCCACCTGTTTCAACGTCCTGTCCGGCGTCTGCCGGCCCGTCTCCGGCAGCGTCCGCTTCGGTGACCACGAGTTGACCGGCCTGCCTCCGCACCGCATCGCGGGCCTGGGCGTCGCCCGGATCTTCCAGAACCTCGCCCTGCCGCCGCACGCCACGGTCGAGGACAGCCTGCTGCTCGGCCGCCACCGGCTGACCCGCACCGGCTTCGTCGCCGCCGGACTGCGGCTCCCGACGGCGGCCCGCGAGGAGCGTCGGCATCGCGAACGCGTGCGTGAGATCGCCGAGTTCGTGGGTCTGGAGCACCAGCTCGGCCGTCCGGCGGGCTCGCTCCCGTACGGGCAGCAGAAGCTCGCCGAACTCGCCCGCGCCCTGTGCATGGAGCCCCGGCTCCTGCTCCTCGACGAACCGGTCGCGGGCATGACCGCCGACGAACGGCGCCGCACCGCCGCGGTCGTCGCGGGCGTCCGCGACAGCCTCGGCATCTCGATCGTGCTGGTGGAACACGACATGGGGGTGGTGATGCGGCTCGCGGACGCGGTGACCGTACTGGACTTCGGCCGCCTGATCGCGGACGGCGCCCCCGTCGACGTACAGAACGATCCGGCGGTCGTACGGGCTTACCTGGGCGAGCGCACGGACGACGAGCGCACGAACAGGCAGCCCACCGACAGCGACCGGGCCGAGCGCGCAGACGGTGAACCCGCGGACGAGCAGCCCACCGACGGCGACCGCGCCGACAGCGGCCGCACCGACCGCCCCGACGGCGACCCAGGCGACGGCTGCCGCCCCGACGGCGAGGAGACCGACTCATGAGCACCTTCGCCGAACTCCTCCTCAACGGCGTCTCGTTGGGATCCGTCTACGCCCTCATCGCCCTCGGCTTCGTCGTCATCTTCCGTGCCACCGAGGTCGTCAACTTCGCGCACGCCTCGCTGCTGCTCGCCGGCGGGTACGTCACCGCGTCACTCCACGACGACATCGGCTTCTGGCCCGCGCTGGGCGCCGGAATCGCGGGCGCCGCGCTGGTGGGGGCGGCGGTGGAGTTCCTGGTGATGCGCCGCTACCGGGGGTCCGACCACAGTGTCCTCGCCATCGTCACCATCGGTGTGGACATCCTGCTCACCACCGAACTGACCCGCAGGATCGGCACGGACGTGCTGCCGCTCGGCGACCCGTGGGGTGACGCCGTGCTCACCGTCGGGCCGGTCTCCCTCGCGCACACGCGGATCGCCGCGTTCGTCGCCGCGGCCCTGCTCATCACGGCCTTCCTGCTGGCGTTCCGGTACACCTCCTGGGGCGTGGCGATGCGCGCCGCCGCGGAGAGCCCGGAGACCGCCGCCCTCATGGGCGTTCGGCTCGGGCGGGTGTCGCTCGGTGCCTGGGCGGTGGCCGGCGGTCTCGCCGCGGTCGCCGCCCTGTTCCTCACCGTCTTCCCGACCCCGGGCCTGGAGCGGGCCACCTCGCTCGCCGCGCTGAAGGCGTTCCCGGCGGCGATCCTCGGGGGCCTCGACTCCACGACGGGCGCGCTGGTCGGCGGTCTTCTCGTCGGGATCACGGAGTCTCTCGCCACCGGCTACCAGAGTGATCTGACCTTCCTGGGAAGGGGACTTGGCGATCTCGCCCCGTACCTCGTGATGGTCGTGATCCTCCTCATCCGGCCCGCCGGGCTCTTCGGCACCAAGGAGCTTGCCCGTGTCTGACGTCCTGACGAGCGGCACCCGACCGCTGTGGCGACTCACCCGTACCCGGACGTACGTCTGGTGCGCCGGCGGCGTCCTCCTGCTCGCCCTGCCCTTCTACCTGGACCGCTTCTGGCTCCAGGCAGGCCTGTTCGCGATGGCAGCCGGGATCGGCGCGATCGGCATCAACCTCCTCACCGGCGCGACCGGACAACTCTCCATGGGGCACGCCTTCTTCCTCGCGGTCGGCGCGTACGGCTATTGCGTGTTCGCCGGTGACGGAGGCGACGGGCTGACCGGGCTCGGGCTCCCGACCTGGCTCGCCACCGTCCTGGCCGTGCTGGCCGCGGGTGTCGCGGGCGGGCTTTTCAGCCCCATCGCCGGGCGGCTGCGCGGCGCGTATCTGGGCATCGCCACCCTCGCCCTGATCTTCATCGGCCAGCATGTGCTGTTCAACGCGCGTGAGCTGACCGGCGGGTTCAACGGCCGCGACGTACCGCCCCTCAGTCTCTTCGGCCTCACCTTCGACGACCGTGAACTCGTCGTGGCCGCCGTGCCGTTCGGCTCCGCCGAGAAGCTCTGGTACGCGGGACTCGTGATGCTCCTCGGCGGCGCGCTGTTCGCCCGCGGGGTACTGCGGGGCCGGCCGGGCCGGGCCATGAACGCGATCCGCGACCACCGGATCGCGGCCGGAGTGATCGGCGTGCCGGTCGCCCGCTACCGCGCCGCGGTCTTCGTGCTGTCCTCGATGTACGCGGGGCTGGCCGGTGTCCTGCTCGCGCTGATCTTCCAGCGGACGGTGCCGGACTACTTCGGCATGATCCTCTCGCTGGAGTACCTCGCCATGATCGTGATCGGCGGGCTCGGCTCGGTCGCCGGGGCGGTGATCGGGGCCGCGTTCGTCTCCCTGCTGCCCCAGCTGCTGACCCGCTACAGCGATGCGCTGCCGCTGGTCTCCGACCCCGGCGCCGGCGGGATCACACCGGGCGAGGCATCCCGGTACCTCTACGGCGCCGCCGTCGTGGCGGTGGTGCTCTTCCTGCCGGGCGGCCTGGTCAGGGTGGCCGCCTGGCGACGCGCCAAGCCGAACGGAAAGCCCAACCCAAGGCCCAACCGAAGGCGCAACTCAAGGCTCAGCCCAAGGTCCGTCGAAGGGGCCACTCCAGGGGAGGAACGATGAGGACGACATACGTGGCAAGGGCGGCCGCCGGGACGCTGGCCGCCCTGCTCGTGCTGGCCGGGTGCAGCTCCAAGGCCAAGGACGGGGACGACGACAAGGAGACGGCCGTCGGCGGAGTGAAGACCGGCGAGGGGATCTCCGGCAAGACCATCACCCTCGGCGCGCTCACCGACATGACCGGGGTCTACGCCACCCTCGGCAAGAGCGTCACCCAGGCCCAGCAGCTCTACGTGAAGCAGCTCAACGCCGCCGGCGGTGTGTGCGGCTACCAGCTGGCGCTCACCGTGCGGGACCACGGCTACGACCCGCAGAAGGCGGTCTCCGGATACACGGAGCTGGCACCGAAGGTGCTGGGCTTCACGCAGTTCATCGGCTCGCCGTTCGTCGCCGCCGTGAAGCAGCGGGTGGACGGCCAGGACAAGGGGCTCGTGCTGCCGCAGGCCTGGTCGGCCACCCTGCTGGGCAGCCCGTACATCCGCGTCATCGGATCCACGTACGACATCGAGACGATCAACGCCGTCGACTTCCTGATCAAGGAGAAGGGCATCAAGAAGGGCGACAAGATCGGTCATGTGTACTTCGAGGGCGACTACGGCGAGAACGCCCTGGTCGGTTCCAAGTACATGGCGAAGGAGTCAGGGCTCACCGTCGTCGAGCAGAAGATCAAGCCCACCGACAACGACATGACCGCCCAGGTCGCCGCCCTCAAGCAGGCCGGTGTCAAGGCGATCGTGATCAGCGCGGGCCCGCGCCAGGCGGCCTCGCTGGTCGGTGTCGCGGCGGCGGGGAAGTTCGACGTGCCGATCATCGGCAACAACTCGGCCTTCGCCCCGCAGCTGCTCGCCACCCAGGCAGGCCCGGCCCTGATGGCGAACTACTACGTGGCCTCGCCCTCGCTCCCCATCGGAGGCGACACCCCGGAGGCCAGGAAGCTCGTCGAGGACTACAAGGTCGCGTACCCGAAGGACTCCCTCGACAACGGCGTGGTGGCCGGCTGGACCGCGGCCGCCGCCTTCGGCGAGGCCCTGCAGAAGGCCTGCGACAGCAAGGACCTCACCCGCGAGGGCGTCGACAAGGCCCTGCTGACCATCGATGCCTTCGACCCGGGCTTCGGCGTCACCCAGGACTTCAGCGACCCGAAGTCGCCGTCCTCGAAGCAGAGCATCATCCTGCGGCCGGACAAGAACGCGGTGGGTGGGATGGCGGTCGTACGGGAGGCCGCGGCCTCGTCCGTCGCGGAGGGCTACACGCCAGGCGCGTGACACCAAAGCTGACGGGCCCAGGGCTGACGGGCCCCACGCCGAAGGGCCCCGAACCGTGTGGTTCGGGGCCCTTCAGTCACGTACAGGCGAGTTACGGCAGCTGAGCCGCGCGCGCCTCACGCCGGTTGTCCCGGAAGTTGTTCACCCGGCGAGCGGTGGCGAAGAGCGGGATCACCGCGCCCGTCACCAGCTGCAGCGCACAGCCGGTCTGGAGCAGCAGCTGACCACCCGGGGCGTCGAAGGCCCAGGCGGCGAGCAGGCCCATGGAGACCACGATCCAGGAGAGCATCGCCACCGCGAGGGGTCCGCGCGGCTTCGGATACTCGACCCGGCTCACCATCAGCCAGGCGGTGCCGAGGATCGCCATGAGCGTGGCGACGAACGGCAGCTCCAGCAGGACGATGGAGACCACGGTGAGCGCCCCGAAGGGCGACGGCATGCCCTGGAACGTGCCGTCCTTGACCGTGACGCAGGAGAAGCGCGCGAGTCTCAGTACGACCGCGAGGAGGACCACGATGGCCCCCACCGCCGCCACTCGCTGGTGCGCGTCGTCCGCGACCATGCCGTAGACCAGCACGAAGTACGCCGGAGCGAGTCCGAAGCTGATCAGGTCGGACAGGTTGTCCAGCTCGGCGCCCATGGGGGAGGAACGCAGCTTGCGGGCCACCAGGCCGTCGAAGAGGTCGAAGACCGCAGCGCACAGCATGAGGATGACGGCTGTGGCGGCACTGTGCCGCCCCATGCCGGTCTCCTGGCTGCCCGTGAGGTGCGGGATCAGGATGCCGGTGGTGGTGAAGTACACCGCCATGAAGCCACAGGTCGCGTTGCCCAGGGTGAGGGTGTCCGCTATTGAGAGGCGGAGGGAGAGGGGCATCTCCTCTTCGTCGTCCGCCTCGTCGGCCTCCGGCACCCAGCCGGTGCGCGCCTGCGTCTCGGGATCAATCACGGTCAATTCGAGTCACCCCAGCCACGGTCTTCTGACCGACCTCCACGTCCACCTCGACACCCTCGGGGAGGTAGATGTCGACGCGCGACCCGAAACGGATCAGACCGATCCGCTCGCCCTGCTCGACCTTCGTACCCTGAGGGATGTAAGGAACGATACGGCGGGCGACCGCGCCGGCGATCTGGATCATCTCGATATCACCGAGCTCGGTGTCGAAGTGCCAGACGACGCGCTCGTTGTTCTCGCTCTCCTTGTTGAACGCCGGAACGAACCCACCGGGGATGTGCTCGACCGAAGTCACCGTGCCGGAGAGGGGCGCGCGGTTGACGTGGACGTTCAGCGGGCTCATGAAGATCGCGACGCGGGTGCGTCCGTCCTTCCAGGGCATGATGCTCTGCACCACACCGTCGGCCGGCGAGATGACCCGGCCCTGGGTGATCTCGCGCTCGGGGTCCCGGAAGAACCACAGCATGCCCGCCGCGAGCGCGGTGGCGGGCACGGCCACGGCCTTGGCGGCGCCGGAGTGGCGCGCGCGTACCAGGCTGAGTGCTGCGGTGGCGACGGTCGGGAGAAGCCACGGCGATGCTCCGCGCGCGAGGCGTACGCCTGCCAGGCTGTCGCGAGGTGCAGAGGTTTGGCTGTGGGGCATGGATGACCTTCGTAGCGGATGATGCCGCGCACTGAAAACGGGGGACGGCGGCTTTCCCGGGATCGTACCGGTCGCGGGCCACAACTGGGTAAGCCAGGAAGCCGAGTCGGCGGCTGAAGAGTGCTGACGGGGTGTGATGTTCTTCTCGAAGGAAACACCCCTAACCGGGACATCTATCCCTGCAGTCGGTACTCTTCGAGCAGCCTGCGCCCGATGATCATTTTCTGGATCTCGGCGGTACCTTCGCCGATCAGCAGCATCGGTGCCTCGCGGTAGAGGCGCTCGATCTCGTACTCCTTGGAGAAGCCGTAACCGCCGTGGATCCGGAAGGCGTCCTCGACTACTTCCTTGCAGTATTCGGAGGCGAGGTACTTCGCCATCCCTGCTTCGAGGTCGTTTCGTTCACCCGAGTCCTTTTTGCGTGCCGCGTTGACCATCATCGCATGGGCGGCCTCGACCTTGGTAGCCATCTCGGCCAGCTTGAACTGGATGGCCTGGTGCTGGGCGATCGGCTTGCCGAAAGTGTGACGCTGCTGCGCATAGGAGACGCCCAGCTCGAACGCACGTTGTGCGACGCCACAGCCACGCGCCGCCACATTCACACGCCCCACCTCGACACCGTCCATCATTTGGTAAAACCCTCGGCCGGTGGTCCCGCCGAGCACACGATTGGCCGGAATGCGCAGTCCGTCCATGATGAGCTCGGTGGTGTCGACGCCCTTGTAACCCATCTTGTCGATCTTCCCCGGGATGGTGAGGCCGGGGCGGACCTCTCCGAAGCCGGGTTCCTTCTCGACCAGGAACGTCGTCATCGACTTGTGGGCGGGGGTGCCCTCTGGGTGTCCTTCGTCACTCTTCACGAGGACGGCCACCAGG
Source organism: Streptomyces sp. NPDC093544 (assembly GCF_040683495.1). Classification (NCBI taxonomy): domain Bacteria; kingdom Bacillati; phylum Actinomycetota; class Actinomycetes; order Kitasatosporales; family Streptomycetaceae; genus Streptomyces; species Streptomyces sp. NPDC093544. The sequence goes on from NZ_JBFBEA010000019.1 coordinate 34,091, forward strand.
TTCGACGTGCCGCCGTTCGTCAGCCACATCTTCTGACCGTTCAGGATGTATTCGTCGCCGTCCTTGACCGCTTTCGACGTGATCGCCGATACATCCGAGCCAAGCGCCGGCTCCGACATGGAGAACGCGCCGCGCACCTCGCCGAGCGCCATGCGAGGCAGGAAGTGGTCCTTCTGCTCCTGCGTGCCGTGCTGCTTGAGCATGTACGCCACGATGAAATGGGTGTTGATGATGCCGGACACCGACATCCAGCCGCGGGCGATCTCCTCGACGCACAGTGCGTATGTCAGGAGGGACTCGCCCAGACCGCCGTACTCCTCGGGGATCATCAGCCCGAAGAGGCCCAACTCCTTGAGGCCGTCGACGATCTGCTGCGGGTACTCGTCGCGGTGCTCCAGCTCGGTCGCGACCGGGATGATCTCCTTGTCCACGAAGTCCCGGACGGTGGCGAGGATCTCCTGCTGGATGTCGGTGAGACCGGCGGTCTGGGCGAGTCGCGCCATGGCTACTTCTCCTGCTCCTTGAGCTGGGGGCGGCCGGGCTGCTCGCCGCCGCGCTCCTTGATGTACGTCTCGGTGGGGACCATCACCTTGCGGCGGAACACGCAGACCAGCGTGCCGTCCTGCTTGTAGCCCTTGGTCTCGACATGGACGATCCCGCGGTCCGACTTGGATCTGGACGGCGTCTTGCCGAGGACCGTGGTCTCGCCGTAGATCGTGTCGCCGTGGAAGGTCGGCGCCACGTGCTTCAGCGACTCGACCTCCAGGTTGGCGATCGCCTTGCCGGACACGTCCGGCACCGACATGCCCAGCAGGAGGGAATAGATGTAGTTCCCGACCACCACGTTCTTGCCGAAGTCCGTTGTGTTCTCCGCATAGTTGGCGTCCATGTGGAGCGGGTGGTGGTTCATGGTCAGCAGACAGAAGAGGTGGTCGTCGTACTCCGTGACCGTCTTTCCGGGCCAGTGCTTGTAGACCGCGCCGACCTCGAACTCCTCGTAGGTGCGTCCGAACTGCATGGCGTTCAGGCCTCCGGGGCTTCGAACTTGGACGTGCGCCGCATACCGGCCGCCCGGCCCTTGCCCGAGATGACGAGCGCCATCTTGCGGCTGGCCTCGTCGATCATCTCGTCGCCGAGCATCGCGGAACCCTTCTTGCCGCCCGCCTCGGACGTGTAGTACTCGTACGCGTCCAGGATCAGTTCGGCGTGGTCGAAGTCCTCCTGGGAGGGCGAGAAGATCTCGTTCGACGCCTCGACCTGGCCCGGGTGCAGCACCCACTTGCCGTCGAAGCCGAGGGCGGCGGCGCGCTGCGCGACCTCGCGGTAGCCGTCCACGTTGCGGATCTGCAGGTAGGGGCCGTCGATCGCCTGGAGGTCGTACGTACGGGCCGCCATCAGGATCTTCATCAGGATGTAGTGATAGGCGTCCGCGCCGTAGCCGGGCGGCTGTTCGCCCACGACCAGGGTCTTCATGTTGATCGACGCCATGAAGTCGGCCGGGCCGAAGATGATGGTCTCGGTGCGCGGCGAGGCGGCCGCGATCTCGTTGACGTTGACCAGGCCCTTGGCGTTCTCGATCTGCGCCTCGATACCGATCCTGCCGACCTCGAAGCCCATCGTCTTCTCGATCTGCGTCAGCAGCAGGTCGAGCGCGACGACCTGCTGGGCGTCCTGCACCTTCGGCAGCATGATGCAGTCGAGGTTCGGGCCCGCGCCCTCGACGACCGTGACGACATCGCGGTACGTCCACTCCGTCGTCCAGTCGTTGACCCGCACGACCCTCGTCTTGCCGGTCCAGTCGCCCTCGTTGAGGAACTTGACGATGGTGTGCCGCGCCTCGGGCTTGGCGAGCGGCGCGCACGCGTCCTCAAGGTCCAGGAAGACCTGGTCCGCGGGGAGGCCCTGGGCCTTCTCCAGGAAGCGGGGGTTGCTTCCCGGCACCGCCAGGCAGGAACGGCGGGGGCGCAGACGGTTGACGGTCATGCGGGGACCTCCAGGGGGTCGAGCTTGTTCGCTTTGCGGATCTCGTCGACGATACGGCCGATGATTCCGGTGATGTCGAAGTCCTTCGGGGTGAATACCGCGGCCACTCCCGCGGCCCGCAGCAGTTCGGCGTCGGCGTTCGGGATGATCCCGCCGGCGATCACCGGGATGTCGCCCGCACCGGCCTCGCGCAGCCTCTCCAGCACGTCCGGCACCAGCTGGGCGTGCGAGCCGGAGAGGATCGAAAGACCGACGCCGTGCACGTCCTCGGCGACGGCCGCGGCCACGATCTCCTCGGGCGTGAGCCGGATGCCCTGGTAGACCACCTCGAACCCGGCGTCGCGGGCCCGCACGGCGATCTGCTCGGCGCCGTTGGAGTGCCCGTCCAGGCCAGGCTTGCCCACCAGGAAGCGGAGCTTGCCGACCCCGAGGTCGCCGGCGGTCACCGCGACCTTGCGGCGCACCAGCGCCATCGCGGTGCCCTCCTCGGCGGTGACCGCGACGGGCGCGGACGAGACACCGGTGGGGGCACGGAACTCGCCGAACACCTCGCGCAGGGCCCCGGACCACTCACCGGTCGTGACGCCGGCGCGGGCGCACTCCAGGGTGGCTTCCATGAGGTTGTCGGTGCCCTTGGCGGCCGCCTTCAGCCGCTCCAGCGCCTTGCACGGGCGCGGGTGGTTGAACGGGGGCTGGTAGCGGGTGTCACGCCAGTTCTGGAGCGCGGCGACCACCTGGGCCTCGACCGCCGGATCGACCGTCTGGATCGCCGCGTCCAGGTCGGCCGTGAGCGGGTTGGGCTCGGTCGTCTCGAAGATGTTGACGCCGACGATCTTGTCGGTGCCGCCCTCGATTCGTGCCCGGCGCTCGGCGTGCGAGGAGACGAGCTGTGACTTCAGATAGCCCGACTCGACGGCGGCCATCGCGCCGCCCATCTTCTCGATGCGGTCCATCTCGGCGAGTGAATCCTCCACCAGGGAAGCCACCTTGGCCTCGATGACGTGCGAGCCCTCGAAGATGTCCGCGTACTCCAGCAGGTCGCTCTCGTAGGCGAGTACCTGCTGCATGCGCAGCGACCACTGCTGGTCCCAGGGTCGGGGCAGGCCCAACGCCTCGTTCCAGGCGGGTAGTTGGACGGCACGCGCGCGTGCGTCCTTCGATAGCGTCACGGCCAGCATTTCGAGCACGATCCGCTGGATGTTGTTCTCCGGCTGAGCCTCGGTCAGGCCGAGGGAGTTGACCTGGACGCCGTACCGGAAGCGCCGCTGCTTGGCGTCCTCGATGCCGTACCGCTCGCGCGTGATCTGGTCCCAGATTCGTCCGAACGCCCGCATCTTGCACATCTCCTCGATGAAGCGGACACCCGCGTTCACGAAGAAGGAGATACGCGCGACGACATCACCCTTGCGGTCCTCGGCGATCTGCCCCGAGGCGAACACCGCGTCCAGTACGGCGATCGCGGTGGACATCGCGTACGCGATCTCCTGGACCGGGGTGGCTCCCGCCTCCTGGAGGTGGTAGCTGCAGATGTTGATCGGATTCCACTTGGGGATGTGGTTCACCGTGTAGGTGATCATGTCCGTCGTCAGCCGCAGCGAGGGCACCGGCGGGAAGACGTGCGTCCCTCGCGACAGGTACTCCTTCACGATGTCGTTCTGCGTCGTCCCCTGGAGCTGGGTGATGTCCGCGCCCTGCTCTTCGGCGACGACCTGGTAGAGCGCCAGCAGCCACATGGCGGTGGCGTTGATGGTCATCGAGGTGTTCATCTGCTCCAGCGGGATGTCCTGGAACAGCCGGCGCATGTCACCGAGGTGCGAGACCGGCACGCCGACCCGGCCGACCTCACCGCGGGCGAGGATGTGGTCGGGGTCGTAGCCGGTCTGCGTCGGCAGGTCGAAGGCCACGGAGAGACCCGTCTGTCCCTTGGCGAGGTTGCGCCGGTACAACTCGTTGGACGCCTCGGCGGTGGAGTGCCCGGCGTACGTCCGCATCAGCCACGGCCGGTCCTTCTGGCGCTCAGTCATCTACGGGACCTCAGATGTTCCGGAAGCGGTTGATGGCGTCGATGTGCTGGGCGCGCTTCTCCTCGTCGCGGACGCCCAGGCCCTCGCGGGGTGCGAGCGCCAGGACTCCGACCTTGCCCTGATGGAGGTTGCGGTGCACGTCGTAGGCGGCCTGCCCGGTCTCCTCCAGGGAGTACACCCGGGAGAGCGTCGGGTGGATCTTGCCCTTGGCGACCAGCCGGTTGGCCTCCCAGGCCTCGCGGTAGTTGGCGAAGTGCGAGCCCACGATCTTCTTCAGGGACATCCACAGGTAGCGGTTGTCGTACTCGTGGGTGTACCCGGAGGTCGAGGCGCAGGTGACGATGGTGCCGCCCTTGCGGGTGACGTAGACGCTCGCGCCGAAGGTCTCGCGGCCCGGGTGCTCGAATACGATGTCCACGTCCTCGCCGCCGGTCAGCTCGCGGATCCGCTTCCCGAAGCGCTTCCACTCCTTCGGGTCCTGGTGGTGCTCGTCCTTCCAGAACCGGTAGTCCTCGGCGTTGCGGTCGATGATCGCCTCGGCGCCCATCGCCCGGCAGATGTCCGCCTTCTGGGGGCTGCTCACCACACAGATGGGGTTGGCGCCGCCGGCGAGCGCGAACTGTGTGGCGTACGAACCGAGTCCGCCGCTCGCGCCCCAGATGAGGACGTTGTCGCCCTGCTTCATGCCGGCGCCGTTGCGGGAGACCAGCTGGCGGTACGCGGTGGAGTTCACCAGGCCCGGGGCGGCGGCCTCCTCCCAGCTCAGGTGGTCCGGCTTCGGCATCAGCTGGTTCGACTTGACGAGCGCGACCTCGGCGAGTCCGCCGAAGTTGGTCTCGAAGCCCCAGATGCGCTGCTCGGGGTCGAGCATCGTGTCGTTGTGGCCATCTGACGATTCCAGCTCGACGGACAGACAGTGCGCGACGACCTCGTCACCGGGCTTCCAGGCGTTCACGCCGGGGCCGGTGCGCAGGACGACGCCCGCGAGGTCGGAGCCGATGATGTGGTACGGCAGGTCATGCCGCTTGGTGAGCTCGCTGAGCCTGCCGTAGCGCTCCAGGAACCCGAAGGTCGCCATCGGCTCGAAGATCGAGGTCCACACCGAGTTGTAGTTGACCGAGGAGGCCATCACGGCCACCAGGGCTTCGCCCGGGCCGAGTTCGGGCACCGGAACGTCGTCCAGGTGGATCGACTTTCGCGGGTCCTTGTCGCGGGTTTCGAGCCCGGCGAACATCTCCGTCTCGTCCTTGTGCACGGTGATCGCGCGGTACGACTCGGGGAGTGGCAGAGCGGCGAAGTCGGCGGACGTGGCCGTCTGCGACTGGATCGCGTCCAGGATTTCCTTCACGTGGTGCCTCCGGCGACTGGCGTCTTGAGGGAAGACGCTGAGGGTTACGTCGGTGCTGCTGCTGGGGTTGAGGGGTGTGCCGTCGGTTCGGCGGAGGTGGTGCGGTGGCAGCGCTTTGTGGCGCGGAGGTTTGCCTGTGACGCAGGCGTCCGGGCGCGCTCGCCATCGGCTTGCGGGGACAGCCGACGTACGAAGGGTCTCTGCACGCCGGCCGCCCGGACTCCTTCAACGTATGGCACGCCGTGTCACCTGACAAGGCACGGAGTGCCAGAAGTTGCGCTCAGGTGAAATCTTTACGTAACACTTGAGCGATGATCGATCAGGCGGGGCCATTTCGGGGCGCAAAAAAGCCGGACGCGCCCAAATCGGGCACGTCCGGCGATCAGTGAACTACTGCGAGCGTTCCCGAAGAGCCTGCTCGATGGTCCGCATGACCTGGTCCAACGGGGCGTCGACGCGGGCCACCGTCACCAGGACGTCCCCCTCCGTGAAGGAGGAAGCCGGTGCTGCCTGGGGCGCGACGTCGCGCCCGGCGCCGATCCCCGTCCCGAACGTCTTGCGGACGATGGAGAAGGCGTGGTCCAGCTGGGCCTCGACGTCCCCTTGGGCCCCGGCCCGCAGCCAGCGCCGAAGGACGTGATTGTGTGCTGTCACCACGGCGGACGCGGCGACCTCCGCGAGCAGCGGGTCGTCGTTGGCGTCGTCGTCGTGCGCGTGTTCGTCGAAGTGGCCCAGCAGATAGCGGGTGAACAGTCGTTCGTAGCGCGCCACAGAGGCGATCTCGGCCTCGCGCAGCGTCGGCACCTCGCGTGTGAGCTTGTAGCGCGAGACGGAGATCTCGGGCTGGGCCGCGTACATCTTCATGACCTCTTTGATGCCACGGCACACCGTGTCCAGCGGGTGCTCGTGCGCGGGAGCCGCCTTCAGTACGGCCTCGGCCCGGATCAGGGTGTCGTCGTGGTCGGGAAAGATCGCCTCTTCCTTGGAACGGAAGTGGCGGAAGAACGTGCGACGCGCGACCCCGGCCTGGGCCGCGATCTCGTCGACGGTGGTCGCCTCGTATCCCTTGGTCGCGAACAGCTCCATCGCCGCGGCCGCCAGCTCGCGACGCATCTTGAGCCGCTGGGCCGCCGCGCGACCGCCCGCGGCGCTCTCCGGCGCGTCGGACGTGGCTGGTGTACGTGAGGACTTGGCGGGCTGGGACATGCCCCGAACGTACTGCATATGTGCAGGAGAGTGCGCATGTCCGGGGATCCCCCCGCCCTCCGTGGGCGGGGGGTTTCCGGGCGGGCCGAGCAGGCCGCCCCAGTCGGCGCTGTCGCCGGACCAGTCGCCCTCTCGCTCAGCGCCGGGCATATTCGCGGAAGCCGCGGCCCGTCTTGCGGCCGAGGCAGCCCGCGGCCACCAGATGCTCAAGGAGCGGCGCCGGAGCGAGCCCCGGGTCGCGGAACTCGCGGTGCAGGACCTTCTCGATGGCCAGCGAGACATCGAGCCCGACCACGTCCAGGAGCTCGAAGGGGCCCATGGGGTATCCGCCGCCGAGCTTCATCGCGGCGTCGATGTCGTCCAGCGTCGCGTAGTGCTCCTGGACCATCTTGATCGCGTTGTTCAGGTACGGGAACAGCAGCGCGTTTACGATGAAACCGGCCCGGTCCCCGCAGTCCACCGGGTGCTTGCGGATCTTCGCGCAGAGCTCGCGCACGGTGGCGTGCACGTCGTCAGCGGTCAGGACCGTGCGCACGACCTCGACGAGCTTCATCGCCGGGGCCGGGTTGAAGAAGTGCATGCCGATGACGTCCGCCGGGCGCGAGGTGGCGCGGGCGCAGGCGACGACGGGCAGCGAGGACGTGGTGGTGGCGAGGATCGCGCCGGGCTTGCAGACCTTGTCGAACGTCGCGAACAACTCTTGCTTGATCTCCAGGTCCTCGGCGACCGCCTCCAGGGCGAGATCGACGTCCTCGAAGGCGTCGTAGGAGCCCGCCGGGGTGATCCGGTCCAGCGTCTGAACCGCCGCCTCGGCCGTCAGCCGCCCCTTGTCGACGGAGCGCGAGAGCGACTTGCCGATACGGGCCTTGGCGGTCTGCGCCTTCTCCTCGCTGCGGGCGGCGAGGACGACCTCGTACCCGGCTTTCGCGAAGACCTCGGCGATGCCGGACGCCATGGTGCCGGAGCCCGCGACACCGACGGAGCGGATCGTGCGGCCGGGTGTCGTGGCGAGGCCTTCGAGGGGGGTCAGGGCGTCCCGCACGACGACCGCGCTGCCGGACGCCTCGTACGAGTAGAAGCCGCGCCCCGACTTCCGGCCGGTCAGGCCCGCCTCGCTGAGCTGCTTGAGGAGGGGTGCGGGCGCGTGCAGCCGGTCGTGCGACTCGGCGTACATGGCCTCCAGGACCGTCCGCGCGGTGTCGACGCCGATCAGGTCGAGCAGCGCGAGGGGGCCCATCGGCAGCCCGCAGCCGAGCTTCATCGCGGCGTCGATGTCCTCGCGGGAGGCGTACTTGGCCTCGTACATCGCGGCGGCCTGGTTGAGGTAGCCGAACAGCAGCCCGTCGGCGACGAAACCGGGGCGGTCGCCGACCGCGACGGGCTCCTTGCCGAGCTCGATGGCCAGGTCGGTGACCGCGGCGACGGCCGCCGGCGCGGTCAGCACCGAGGAGACGACCTCGACGAGCTTCATCGCGGGCGCCGGGTTGAAGAAGTGCAGGCCAAGGACGCGCTCGGGGTGGGCCGAGTCGGCGGCGAGGCGGGTCACGGACAGCGCGTTCGTGCCAGTGGCCAGGATCGTCCCCGGACGCACGATGCCGTCCAGCGCGCGGAACACCTGCTGCTTGATGTCGTACGACTCCGGAGTCACCTCGATGACCAGGTCGGCGTCGGCCGCGGCTGCCAGGTCGCTGAATGTGCGGAAGTGCGACAGGACGTCGTCGCGCTCCTGCTCGGTGAGCCGCTCGCGGCGCACGGCGCGGGCGGTCGAGGCTTCGAGCGCCGTGACCGCCTGGGCGGCGGCGGCCTCGCTGATGTCGATGCCGATGACTTCGCGGCCGGCGCGGGCAAGGACCTCGGCTATGCCGATGCCCATCGTGCCGAGGCCGATGACGGCGACGGTCTTCAGTGGGGACGGAGAGGTGTCGGAAAGGGGAGTGGCCATCGCGGGACTCCAGGGAGAGGGTGACGACTGAGGAGCGCACGCGGGTACGCCGACAGGCGCACACGGTGCGGAAGTTGTTGCGGGTGATGCCGGGCTGACGAGCGCACACGCCCGGTGCCGTCCCTGGGCGAAGCACATGAGCCCAGCGAGCGGTGAAGCCGACCGGCTCTGTCCCGGAGCCATGTCGTACTGAGGTACCTGAAGTACCGAACCGACTTTCCCCACTGCCTTGGAGGCGTGGGAGGTGCTACCACTCACGGCGGCTGCGTCACCAGGCCACCGTGAGCAAAACGCGAGTGGGTAACTCGCTCGTCTGAGCTTAACCCGCCAGTAACGAGCGCGCCAGTCCCCGAGTTTGTGATGTACGTCCCCGCACCTCACCGGTTTGCCTAGGCTCCTCGTCATGGACGAAGAGTTGCGATCACTCACGGAGCGTTTACGGACCGAGGCCAGGGCTTCGGAGACCTACGACCGTCTCGTGGCGACCGCGGACGCGGACGAGCTGGCAGCCGCGCTCACCGAGCCCGGACAGCCGTTGTGGGCCCGGGAGTTGGTCGCCTTCCGGCTCGGGGTGGCCGGGGACCGGCGGGCCTTCGAGGCGCTCGTCCTGCTGCTCAACCACCGCGACCCCCAGCGCTGCGTGTCCGCCGCGTACGCCCTGTCCCGGCTCGGCGACCCCCGCACCGCCCGAGCGGCGGCCGCACTCGCCACCAACGAACTGCGCGTCGCCTACGCCCTGCATCCCGTACGCCTGCTCGCCGAGCTGCGCGCCCCCGAGGCCGCGCCCGCCCTGATCACCACGCTGGAACGCCGACTGCGCCCGCACGACCCCTACCGCAGGGTCGCCCTGGCCTGCGTGGAGGGACTGGGCGCACTCGGCGACGTACGCGCGAGACCGGTCCTCAACGAGGCCCTGGCGCACCCGGCCCTCGCGGAGGCGGCGGTACGGGCGCTGGCGCGGTTGCCGAAGGCTTAGGCCAGTCGCTCTGGGCGCCGCTGAGTGCGCGTATATAGCGGACCTCGGGAACCGCCACACCATCGGCTTCGAAGGGTTCCTCGGCTCCGTCGGGCGTGAACCCGGCCCCTTCGTAGAAGCGGCGGGCCGGGATGTTCTCCTTCAGCACCCACAGCAGCATCCGCTCGTACCCGCCGGCGGCACACCGTCCGGTCGACTCCCTCAGCAGCGCGCTTCCCACGCCGTCGCCGACCCGGTCGGGATGGACGTAGATCGCGTACAACTCGGCGTCCTCGGTGCGGACTTCACCGTCCCGGTAGGGCCCGTGGCAGGCCCAGCCGACCACCTCACCGCCCCGCTCGGCGACCAGGTTCACGACCTCGCCGCCGCCCCGCCCGAAGCGCTCGCGCCGCCGTGCCGCATCCTCCGCCACGCTGAGGGCGTCGAGGTACGGCTGCGGTACCAGCCCCTTGTACGCCCTCTGCCAGCCGCGGATGCGGATCTCGGAGACGCGGGGGCAGTCCGCGAGGGTCATCTCGCGAATGGTGGTGGGGTCGCTCATGGCGGAACCCTAGGCGTCGGGTGGTCGCGGGGCCTTCTCGATTACTCGGGCAGGACCGCGTACGCCTCGATCTCCATCAGGAACTCCGGCCGGACCAGCGCGGCGACCTGGACTGCCGACGCGGCCGGGAGGCGGTCCGCGGATATGTGCGCGTCGCGGGCGGCGCGGATCGCGGGCATGTGGGCCATGTCCGTGACGAAGAAGGTGAGTTTGACGACGTCGTCGAAGCCGGCACCGGCGGCGGCGAGGCAGCGGCGCAGGTTCTCGAAGACCTGGCGGGCCTGCGCGTCCGGGTCGCCCTCGCCGACGAGCTTGCCGTCCTCGTCCAGAGAGAGCTGGCCCGAGACCGCCACGAAGCGGCCGGTCCCCGTCACGACGTGGGTGTAGGCGCTGGCGGGGGCGACCCCGTCGGGGGCGGGAATCCGCGTCAGTTCGCTCATGTGTCCAGAGTGGACCATGGGTCTGACAACGCCCCCGACGGGTCTCTGTTCAGGCGGAGTTCTCAGCCTCGGAAGCCGAGGAGGCCGTGCAGGGTCGAGCCGCGTGAGGTGGTGGATGCCGCCTTGGTGCTCAGTGGCTCCGGGTCGGGCAGTTTCTGGCACACCGCGTCGACCTCACCGCCGCTGCGCGGCACCCTGCCGTCGGTCAGATAGGCCGCCAGGTACTTGTCCAGGCAGGCGTTGCCGCTCAGCGAGATGCCGTGGTTCCCGCCGCCCTGCTCGACCACCAGGCTGGAGCCGCGCAGGAGATTGTGGACGGTGACGCCGCCCTCGTACGGGGTCGCCGCGTCGTTCGTGGCCTGGAAGAGCAGTGCCGGCGGGATGGCGTCGTTGGAGACGTCGACCGGCCGGAGCGAGTGCGTCGGCCAGAAGGCGCACGGCGCGTTGTACCAGGCGTTGCTCCAGGCCATGAACGGCGCCTTCTTGTACACCGCCCAGTTGTCCTCGCGCCACTGGTTCCAGTCGCGCGGCCAGGACGCGTCACGGCACTGCACCGAGGCGTAGACGCTGTAGCCGTTGTCACCGGCGGCGTCGATGGCGGCGAAGTTGTCGTACGCCTCGACCAGCGGGTCCGCGTTCTTGTCGTTCACATAGGCGGCGAACGCCTCGGCGAGGTAGGGCCAGTAGCCGTTGTAGTAGCCGCCGGGGATGAAGGTGTCCTCCAGCTCGGAGGCGCCCACCTTCTTGTCCGCGGGTTTCTTGGCGAGCGCCGCGCGCATCGCGTACCACTTGGCCTCGATCCTGGCGGGATCGGTGCCGAGCTTGTAGGTGCTGTTGTGCTTGGCGACCCAGGACATGAAGGCCAGGTGGCGGTCGTTGAAGGCGTAGTCCTGGGTGAGGTTGTCGCCGTACCAGACGCCGGTGGGGTCGACGATGGAGTCGAGGACCAGACGCCGTACGCGGTCCGGGTAGAGCTTGGCGTAGACGGCGCCCAGGTAGGTGCCGTACGAGTACCCGAAGTAGTTGATCTGCTTGGCGCCGAGCGCGTGCCGGATCGCGTCCATGTCCTGGACCGCGCTCACCGTGTCGATGTAGGGAAGAAGCTTCGCGTACTTGGTGGCGCACGCGTTCGCGAAGGACGAGGCACGCGCGAGGTTGGCCCTCTCGAGCGCCGGGGTGCTGGGCACCGAGTCCGGGCGCACCGGGTCGAAGTACCCCGGCTTGCAGTCCAGGGCGGGCTTGCTGGCGCCGACGCCACGCGGGTCGAAGCCGATGACGTCGTACTGCGCCGCCACCGCCTTGGGCAGCGCGGACGCGACGTATCCGGCGAGGGTGAGCCCGCTGCCGCCGGGGCCGCCGGGGTTGACCAGCAGCGGTCCCTGGTACTTCTTCGCGGTGTGCGGGACGCGTGAGAGCGCCAGTGTGATCCGCTCGCTGTACGGGTTGGAGTGGTCCAGCGGCACCTTCAGGGACGCGCACTGGAGCGTCGGATAGGCGGTCGTGCCGCACTTCTTCCAGCTGAGCTTCGCGGTCTCGGTGGTGCGCGGTGCGGTCGCGGAGCCGGAGCTCGCGTCGGCGGGGACCGACGTGATCATCCCTGCCACGACGGCGGCAGCACCGCACAGAGCGGCTGCGCGTTTCTTCATGGGGCCTCCCGGGACGGAGGATTCTGAGCCGTGCACGCCACGGCCTTCGCCGCATCGTCCCGGAAAGGGGGTCCGGAAGAACCCGTTCTGGCAAGACTTGACCCGATCGGGCCGCGGGATGCGCTCGGATGCCGTCAGGTGATCGCGTTCACAGGAGCGTGAGCTGCGTCGGCTCCGGTGCCGTCGGCTCGGGCGCGGTGATCCTTCGCGGCATCCCCGCGCGCGAGGGACCGATGCCGTACTCCTGGGCCAGCTCGTGGACCTGACGGGTGATCCGGCGCTGGTACCACTTCGGGGCGTAGGAGCCCTCCGCGTACAGCCGCTCGTAACGGCGTACGAGATGCGGGGGTGGTGCTCCAGCCAGGCCATGAACCACTCGCGCGCCCCGGGCCGCAGATGCAGCACGAGCGGGGTCACGGACGTGGCGCCGGACGCGGCGATCGCTCGTACGGTGGCGCGCAGCTGGGCCGGGTCGTCGCCCAGGAAGGGGATCACCGGGGCCATCAGGACCCCGCAGCCGATGCCGTGGTCCGTCAGGGTGCGTACGACGTCCAGGCGGCGCTCCGGCGCGGGCGTGCCCGGCTCGACGGTGCGCCACAGCTCGGGGTCGGTGAAGCCCACGGAGACGGAGATTCCGACGTCGGTGACCTCGGAGGCCTGCTTCAGGAGGTCTAGGTCGCGCAGGATCAGCGTGCCCTTGGTGAGGATCGAGAAGGGGTTCGCGTGGTCGCGCAGGGCGGCGATGATGCCGGGCATCAGCCGGTAGCGGCCCTCCGCACGCTGATAGCAGTCGACGTTGGTGCCCATCGCGATGTGCTCGCCGTGCCAGCGGCGTGAGCCGAGCCGGCGGCGCAGCAGGTCGGGCGCGTTGACCTTCACCACGATCTGGGAGTCGAAGTCGAGCCCTGAGTCGAGGTCCAGGTAGCTGTGTGTCTTGCGGGCGAAGCAGTACACACAGCGATGCTGCTTCCTCGCAGAGCCCCAGCAGCAGCCAGGCCTCCAGCTTCGACGGTGCCTACATCTCCATCACCGACGGGGCGCGCGGCGGCATCGCCGTCATCGACGGCCACAAGATCACGTACATCAACGTCACCGCTGGCGACCAGCAGTGCCAGCTGACCACGAAGGCCCTCGACGACATCAAGCACGGCTCGATCGTCAAGCGCGGCTCGATCGTCAAGGACGGCAAGACCGACAAGGATCAGTACCAGGTTCTCTCGACCGGCACGATCAACGACAGCCGGACCAGTGTGCTCTGGGACGACGTCAACGGCTCCGACCAGACAGGCACTGACCCGGGATCCGGCTCGATCTCGATGTCGAACAGCATGATCACGCTCGGGTGCACCTTCGCCTACTCGATCGACCAGGTCCAGCTCATCCCCGCCGGCAGCGACCAGGCGAAGGCCTTGATGGCCAAGGACGGCAACCAGCACAGCTGATTGCCGCACCACCCAGGCAGCACAGAACCCGGCGTACAGCCCGACTCGTCTGCCGCTCTAAGTTATGCAGGTCAGGGCCAGTTGTTTGCGAATCCTTGACCTGTTGGGGTCGATATTGTCCGGCGCGTCTCCCAGTCAATTGGCAGCGGCTTCGCCTGGGGGTGTGCCGTCCGCCTCTGCCAGCACCGCCACGGCCCGCTTGTACCGCCCCCATGGCGCGTCACGCGGGGTCCTCGACGGCCGCGTCCAGCGCTCGCGTTTCCAGTTGCAGCGCACGCTCCCACATCCCGCCGGAGCAGCACCTGCTCCGGCGGGGAGTCCTCGTCCAGATTCTGCTGGTAGAGCTCGGCCAGACCGGCCGCCTCCTCATACCAGCGAGCCCCGTCGGTGCTGGCGCGCAGCCAGACGAAACCGCTGGCGGGCCGGCGCAGTGATCCGGACTGGAATCCGTGGGAGAGCCGGCTCTTCAGCCGCGCGGCAGAGGAGAAACGGTGTGGCTGCGCGGGAGCACGGCGAAGATCTGCCGGAGGTGCGGCCGCTGTCGCCGTAGGGTAGCCGTCCGGTTCAAGCTGGCACAGCGCCGACGCCGACCCGGTACCGGCCTCAGCGTTCCCGCCCCGATGAAGTAGAGGCCCGCCGACTGTGGCTGCCGACAACTCCGGATGAACCAGATGCTGGGGGGTAGGTAGTGAGCCAGAGATCGAAGTCAGCTTGGCTCAGCAGTTCGTCCGGGCGGCGGGCCAATCTTCGGCGTCGCGCCCGGTGTCAGGCGAACCTGGGGAACAGCCTCAGCGCGTTGTCCCGTTCCACACCTCGGAGCTCGTCCTCGGTGAAGCCGTCGAAGCCGGTGAGGTTGTCGATGTTGCGGACGACCGTGGGCTCCGGGGCTGCGGGCCAGTCGGTGCCGAACAGGATGTGGTCGGCGGAGGTCACTTCGAGCGTCGGCAGGAGGGAGTTGCGGCTCCCGGCCAGCGCGGTGTCGTAGTAGAGCCCGCGCAGTACCTCCGCCACATGGTCCGGATCGATGTCCGCGTCGTCAGGCCCCCGGCCCATGACGGTGTGCTCACCGATCCGCCAGCCGAGCGTGGGCAGCGCCCCTCCGCAGTGCGCCAGGATCAGCCGCAGCCCGGGATACCGCAGGAAGACGCCGGTGTAGAGCGCGTTGGTGATGGTGCGCGCGGTGTCGAAGGGGAACTCGACGATCGAGCTCGGCCGGCCGAAGCCGAGGACGTCGATATACGGGCAGTCCTCCGGGTGGACGAAGACGGGTACTTCGCGCCGCGCCAGCTCCGCCAGTACGGGTTCGAGTGACGGGTCGCCGAAGTAGCGCCCCAGCACGTTCGAGGTCAGCACGACTCCGTCGAGCCTCAACTCGTCCAGCGCGTAAGCGACTTCGGCCAGCGCCTCGTCGGGGCCGTCCGCCGGAAGTGTCGCGAAGGCTCCGAAGCGGCCGGGGTGCTTCGCGATCAGCTCGGCGTGCCCTTCGTTGATCAGCCGGGCCAGGCGGGTCCCGAAGTCCGGGTCGTCGTCCGCCCCCGCGAACGAGATCGGCATGGACATGAGCTGGGCGGCGATCTCCTGCCGGTCCATGTAGGCGAGCGCCTCCTCCGGCGTCCAGCGCACCGAGATGCGGTATCCGCCGGTCGGCCGGAAGCCCCGGCCCGCGATCGCCATCATCGCTTCGTCCGACACGCCGTGAGTGTGGACATCGATCCGTTGACCAGGCATGACACGGCTCCTCTGCTCCGGGGTGTGTATCCGAGCCTAGATAGCAAACTGTTGTTCGTCAATTTAACTGCCACCATCTCAAGCATCTGGCGTCGCATACTTGAAAACACGACGTTAATAAATTGACGCTCGACACTTTAATGGCTACGGTCGAGGCATGCAGATAGGTGATGTGACAGTCGAACCCCTCACCGACGGCGTCATACCGATGCCGCCGAACCTGCTCTATCCGGACGTGCCGTTGTCCGTGTGGCAGGCGCTGCCCGGCGTCCTCGACCGGCACGGGATGCTTCAGATCCCGTTCGGCGGATTCCTGGCCACTGACCGGCACGGACATCGCGTCATCTTCGATCTGGGTGGCGGGCTCGCCCCGCAGCTGCTGCCCGACGGCGAGCTGCCCCCGGTCTGCGAACTCCTGCCGGAGCAGCTGGACAAACTGGACTGCCCGCTCGGCTCCGTGACCGACGTGGTCCTCAGTCATCTCCACATCGACCACGTGGGCTGGGCCTCCACTGCGGGAATCACCACGTTTCCCCAGGCCAGGCACCACATCCACGCCGCCGACTGGAAGCACTTCGTGGACGGGGACGCCGACGACGCCGTACGCGACAAGGTCGCTCCGCTGCACGACATCGCCGTGCTGTGGGACGGCGACACCGTCTCGCCGTACGACTGGCTGCGTCTCGTACACGCACCGGGCCACACACCGGGCGCCTCGGTCGCGCTGATCGAGTCGCGGGGTCAGAGCCTCGCCCTCGTCGGTGACCTGTTCCACCACCCGGCAGCACTGGACCACCCGCACTGGCGCTGCGGTTTCGACTGGGACGCACCGGCCGCCGCGGCCACCCGCGCGGCCTGGCTGGAGACGCTGCGCGCCGCGGGAACGCCGCTGGTCGGGCCGCATTTCCCCGAACTCCGGCCGGTCACGCTCCGATGAACCGGCCACATTCTCCGAAAGGCTTGCCATGGGCAGCGTGAAAGCGGCGGTCTGCCGGCCGGACAGCGCCGATCCCTTCGAGCTGGAAGAGCTGAGCATCGGCGATCCCCGCCCGGACGAGGTGTTGGTGCGCTTCGCCGCGGCAGGGCTGTGCCATACGGATCTGGAGGTGGCGGCCGGACGTATGCCCACGCCCCTTCCGGTCGTCGCCGGGCACGAGGGGGCGGGGGTGGTGGAGGTGGTCGGCGCGGCCGTCACCGGGTTCGGGCCGGGCGACCGTGTGGTGGCCAGCTTCAGCTTCTGTGGCAGCTGCCGGAACTGTCTGAGCGGACGACCCGCGTACTGTCCCCTCCACTTCGCGCTGAATTTCGGTGCCCGGCGGGCCGACGGCAGCGTCGGGCTGTACGACGCCGCGGGCGAGCCCGTGCACGATCACTTCTTCGGGCAGTCGTCCTTCGCCGGGTACGGGCTGTGCCGCCCCAGCAGCCTGATCAAGGTCGGCGAGACTGATGTACCCGATCATGTGCTCGCTCCCCTCGGTTGCGGCATCATCACCGGCGCCGGGGCGGTCTGGAACCAGTTGAAGGTCTCGCCGGGCAGCACGGTGGCCGTCTTCGGGGCTGGAGCCGTGGGGCTGAGCGCGGTCATGGCGGCCGCGGCGGCCGGCGCCGCGCGGATCATCGTGACCGACCCGCACTCCGCGCGGCTCGACCTCGCCGCCCACCTCGGCGCGACCGACGTCATCGACGCCACGGACGGCCTTACGGTCGAACGGGTACGGGAGCTCACCGGCGGAACAGGCGTCGACTTCAGCGTGGAGTCCACCGGCGTACCCGAAGTGATGTCGCAGGCCGTGGCAGCCCTCGCCCCGCTGGGGAGCGCCGCGATCCTCGGAGTCGCCCCGGACGCGGACCTGCGGACCAGCGCGTTCGCACTCCTCGAAGGACGGACCGTGAGCGGTTCGATCGTCGGCCACCAGGCCCCGGCGGTACTCGTACCCCGCATCCTCGACCTCCACGGCAAGGGCCGCTTCCCACTGGAGGCCATGATCCGCACCTACGCGCTGGACGACATCAACAAGGCCGTGGACGAGGTGCGTTCCGGGACTGCCGTCAAGGCCGTCCTCATCCACTGACTCAGCTGTCCTCAATCCACTGACTCAACTGAACCATCTGTCTCAACTGAGCCGCTCTCACCCTCAAGCAAGGACGAAAGACATGTCAGGGATTCGTCTGTCCGAGGTCGTTCTGCGGACGACCGAATATGACCGCCTCTGTGATTTCTACTCGCTACTCCTCAATCAGCCGCGCACCGTGGAGATGACGCCGCCTCCCTCGGACGATCCGGACGAGCCGTCCCGTATCTGCTTCCTCGACTTCTACTTCGATCCGCCCTACACCCAGCGCATCGCCGTCTTCGAGTGCGCGGACGTCGGCTCCGGCCCGTCCTCCCGTGGTCTGCACCACTTTCAGCTGCGTACGCCGTCCGTAGAGGCGCTGGTGGACCTGTACCGCACGCTCAAGGACGGCGGCCAACTCCCCGTAGAGGCGTCCAACCACGGGCCCGGCACGAGCTTCTACTACCGGGACCCGGACGGGAACAAGGTCGAACTGTCCGCGCTGAACTTCTCCTCCCGGGACGAGATGCGGGCGTTCATGGCGACGGACGCGTTCAAGTCCAACCCCAATGGCTTCCCGCTCGACCCGGAACAGCTGGCCAAGGGTGCGGGGGCCGGCCGGAACCTGAGCGAATTGATCTGGGAACGATGAGACTCACCTCCGCGCCGGGCACCACCGGCGACCTCGCGAACGACACGACGTATGACGTGGTGATCGTGGGCGGCGGTCCCGTGGGGCTCGCGACCGCCATCGAACTGGGCTCCCGCCGGCTGTCCGTGCTCCTCGTCGAGCGCGAGGACGGCGTGGTCCGCTACCCGACGGCGGAGTCCGTCGACACCGCCTCCATGGAGCTGTTGCGCCGGTGGGGCATCTCCGACGAGGTGCTGCGCAGCGGATTCCCCGCCGACGAACGGCGTGACATCTCCTTCGTCTCCCGCATGACGACGTACGAACTGGCGCGCTTCCCGCGTCCCTGCAACGCGGACCGGCGCGCTACCACGCACGGACTGAGCCCCGAAGGGGGCGTGTGGTGGCCGAAGTTCTGGTTCGACCTCGCCCTGCGGGAACGCGCCGCCGCCGAACCCACGGTGGACCTGCGCTACCGGTGGACCTGCGACGCGTTCGACGACGGAACGCACGGCGTGACCGTGCGGCTCTCCTCGCAGGCATACGGCCGCAGGACCGTGCGGGCCCGCTACCTGGTGGCGTGCGACGGTGCGGCCTCTCCTGTCCGCAAGGCCCTGGGCATCGAATCGCTGCGGGACTCGGCCGACGTCCGGGCCCGCTGGCAGGGTGCCTTCGTCAGCCTTCCCGGGCTGCGTGAACGCGTACCGCACGCCCCGGCCGTGCAGTACTACCTGGTCAACCCCCGTCGCATGATTCTCGGTTCGCTCGACGGCGGTGATCTGTGGCGCGTCACCTATCCGCTGGCGGAAGGGGAGTCGCCCGCTGCCACCGAGGTGCGGGCCACCGTCGCCGACGCGCTCGACTGCACGGCTCGGGACGTCGAGGTGCTAGACGCCCGGGAGTGGAGCGGCGACGCGGTGGTGGCCGAGTCCTTCCGGTCCGGTCATGTACTGCTGGCGGGCGATTCCGCGCACCGTATGTGGCCCTCGGGCGGGCATGGCATGAACACCGGTCTCGGCGATGTGGCCAACCTCGGCTGGAAGCTGGAAGGCGTGCTGCGGGGCTGGGCTCCGGACGCCCTGCTCGACACGTACACCGCCGAACGCCGGCCACACGCCGAGCGCATGGTCCGCCGCGCCTGGCACAACTACCGCGCGGACAACGCGATCCTGCCCGACCCGGCACTGGACGATCCGGCGGAGAAGGAGGCGCGGGACCGGGCCGGTGAGCGCATCGTGGCCACCCGGCACACCGAGTGGCGTTCCCTCGGCGTCCAACTCGGCCTGTGCTACACGAAGTCGCCGCTCATTGTCCCGGACGGGACCCCGGAGCCCCCCGCCGACCCGGAGAAGTACGTGCCCACCGCACGCCCCGGGCATCGCGCCCCGCACGTCGCGCTGGCCGACGGGAGCTCCGTACTCGACCTGTTCCGCGGGCGCTTCACCCTGCTGAACATCGCCCCCGCCGTGGACTGCGGAGCTCTGGCCCAGACGTTCCGGACCCGGGGAATCCCCCTCGACGAGGAGTGGGTCGGCGCCGACGGCGCGCGCGAGGTGTACGGGTGCGCCATCGCACTAGTACGCCCCGACGGCATCGTCGCCTGGCGCGGTGACGCCTGCCCGGCGGACCCCGACGCCCTGGTGGACCAGGTCATCGGTCGGTCGGCCAACGACCGAGGAACTCGGGAACTCACGAGCTGAGGAACGGAGAACATCATGCTGCTCGCACAGACCGGCGACGGCATCGCGCGGGTCGGTCCCGAGGGACTGCAACTCCTCGACGCCCCCGGCCGATCGCTGGAGGACTTCATCGTTGAAGGCCGGCTGGCCGAGGTGGCGGGCCTGCGGGTCCGCAAGGAGATCAGTCGGCGGCAAGCCACGTTCGCACCCCCCGTGCGGCGGCCCGGCAAGATCGTCGTCATCGGCCTCAACTACCGTGACCACGCGGCCGAGACGGGCAGCCCACTGCCCGCCCTCCCCCGCTTCCACCTGATCCCCGGCTCCGCCGTCACCTCCCCGGACACCAACGTCCACCTGCCGGAATCCGCGCCGGAACGAGTCGACTACGAGGGCGAACTGGCCGTCGTGATCGGGCGGGACGGCCGCGACATTCCGGAGAGGGACGCCTGGGACTTCGTCGCGGGCGGGACGGTCGCCAACGACCTCTCGGCGCGCGACGTCCAGGCGGGTGACAATCCGGCCCTGGCGATGGCCAGCCCGGCCCTCGCCAAGGGGTTCGACGGCTTCAAGCCGCTCGGGCCCGCCCTGCTCACGGCCGACGAACTGCGCCTGCACGACGCGCTGGACATCACCACCGAGGTCAACGGGGTCGTGCGGCAGCGTTCCTCGACGGCCGAGCTGATCTTCCCGGTCCCCCAACTCCTCGCCTACGTCAGCTCGTTCCTGACCCTGGAAGCCGGTGACGTGATCCTCACCGGGACCCCGGGAGGCACCGGCATCGCGGACGGACGGTTCCTGGCGGCGGGCGACGTCGTGTCGGTCACCCTCGACAGGATCGGCACGCTGACCAGCACGATCGCTCCTCCGAATGCCGGACTGCGGCAGGAGGAGTCATGACGAGCGACGGATGCGTTCTCTGCGAACGGGCCGCGGAGCTCGGTGCCGCGGATCCCGGCTGGCTGCTGCGGACCGGGCACTGGGGAGTGTCCATGCACCCGGCCATGCCGGCGCCCGGCTGGGTCGCGGTCCAAACGCTGCGGCACACCGAAGGACTCGCCGCTCTGGACGGTACCGAGAGCGCCGAACTCGGCCCGCTCCTGGCCCGGTTGAGTGCGGCGGTGACCCGGGTGACCGGCTCGCAACGGGTCTACACCTACTCCCTCGGCGAGAACAGTCCCCATACCCACATGCTGCTGGGCCCGCCCCGACCGGACCTGCGTGGCGCGGCGTTCATCACCGGGCTTTTGCGTCGCGAGGCATCCCTGGCCGACGACACGGCCACCCTCCGCGTCGCCCGCGAACTGGCGGGCGAACTGGCCGCCGGAAACACCAACACCATCTGAAAGCGGTGAGATCAATGACGCAGTCGACCGAAGTGGCGATCCCCAAGATCTTCACGTACTTCGAGGCGGCCGAGAGCCCGAAGGGCCGCGCATTCAAGGTAAAACTCGAGCGCTTCGCCAAGGTCCCGCTCGACGTCCCCGAGGAGCTGGCGACAGCCTTCGGACGGGCCATGAACACAGGGGACAGGCTCGGCGACGCCTACATCGACGCCAGCTTCGCCTCGCCCAAGGGCAAGTCCCGCGCCCGGAAGGATGTCGAGCAGGCCCTGCGCGGCGGTATCAAGAGCGTCAACGACCCGTCTCCGGAACTGGTGGCGCTGTTCGACTCGATCAACACCGACCCCGAGTGGGTGGACTGGGACAAGGTCGAGCACGGTGCTGAGGTCTTCCGGCGGTACAAGGAGCTGTACCCGTTCTTCGGAATGTCCACGTTCAACGCGTACGGTCTGGAGACCGTCGCCAAGCCGCTCGCGCTGACCGGCGCCTACACCGGCGGGTCGGCGTTCGGCCGGTTTGTGGAGACCTCCCGGCTCTGGACGGACACCACCGAGCCCGGGGCCATGCGACCTGGTGCCGTGGGACGCCGCTCCGCGGTGTTCGTGCGCACCCTGCACTCGATGATCCGGCACACCCTGCTGCCGCACCCCGAGTGGGACCGGGACCGGCTGGGCATGCCTATCAGCCAGTTCGCGCAGACCGGGACCCTGCTACTCAGCTCGTTCGCCCCCGGGATGCAGCTGAAGCTGCTCGGCTACCGGCCCACGGACGCCGACATCGAGGCCATGATGCATCACTGGCGCTACGTCGGATACCTCATGGGTGTCGAGGCGCCGTGGTACCCGGAGACGGTCGCCGATGGCTTCCTGGCGAACCTGTTGCTCGGACTCTCGGAGGAGCCGAAGATCGACGACGACTCCCGGGAACTGTGCCGGTCGTTCATGGACACCTACCTGCCCCCGGAGGACGCGAAGGGACTGCGCCAGGTCTACGGCAAGCTGCGCTACAAGGCGCAGCTCGGTCACGCGCGCTTCTATCTGGGCGAGGAGAGCTACGGGTCGACGGGTCTGCCCGACCCCGGCCTGTGGCGCTTCGCTCCGCTTGCCCGGGTGCCCGGGAACCTGACGCGCGAGACCCTGCGGCGGAACGTCACCGGCGTGGCCGGGTGGATCGACCAGGTCAACCGGCGCGACCGGCACGCATTCCTCAATACGAACCTCGAAGGCGGCGAAGCGAAGTTCAAGCCCGTGGACAAGCTCTCGCGGTAGTCCACCGGCGCACGCGCTAAAGGAATATCCGCCCCGCCCCACCCGGTTCCCGCCTCCTCTCGTCCGTTCCCACGGGGGAGAGGAGGCGCCGCTAAGCTGGTGCCATGCCTGAGAATCCGCCACGCGTCAGCCGCCCACGAGGACGTCCGCCCAAAGACGCGCAATTCGCCCCGACCGACCAGGTTATGGCCGCCGCGATCGAGGCTTTCTCGGTGTACGGATACAACGGTGTGTCACTGCGGACCGTAAATGACGAACTGGGCGTGAGCCGCAACCTTCTCTATCAGCGCTTCGGTTCGAAGGCGAATCTGTGGCAGGCCGCCGTCGACTGGGCCTTTCGCCCCCTCGTGGACCATCTGGTGGCCGCGGACGACGAATCGGCCGACCCAATGGTTCGGTTGCGGATGCTGATCCGAAATTTCATCGAGTACTCGGCAACGCGCCCTTATCTTGCCCGCCTTGTCACTGTGGAAGGCGCGGCGGACACGGATCGGCTGAAGTATCTCTACGACAACTATATCGAGCCGATAAGGTCACGCTACATCCACGTCTTTGAACTGCTGCACGAGCAGGGAAGAATCAAGAAAATCCCCTACGAGACATTCTATTTCCTGCTCACTTCGGGCGGATCCGCGCTCTACGGCCAGATCGCGCTCGTCTCGATGATGAACCCGGAGATGACATCGACGGAGGAGACCCGCGTCCGTCTCTACGCCGAGAACGTGGCCGAAGTCCTCCTCAACGGCCTGTCGCTGTCCAGCTGAACGGGCAGCGCCACCACCAACAGCACCCGTTCGGCCAGCGGAAGCCGCCAGGGCTGACGGTCACCGGGACCGTTCCCGCCCCGCTCGCCAAGCCGCTCGAACTGCCCCATCCGCAACCCAGTGAACGTCTCGACGCACACGGGCTCAGCCCTCAACACCCCACGCATACAAGGGAAATGCTCTGATCGCGACCTTCTGCGACACGCTTTAGCCGGGCCGCACGGCTTCCGCCGCGTCTCCGGCCGCCGTGGCGGCGAGCCCGAATGCCTTCTTCAGAATCGGTTCCAGCGGCTCGTCCAGGCCTTCGGTCGCCCACTGCTGGACGGCGGCCCATGCGGTGTTCAGGCAGACGGTCGCGGTGACGCGGGCCCGAAGGTCCCGGTCGTCACTCTCGGGCAGCTGCGCGCGCAGGAGTTCGGCGAGGCGGTCGCTCCAGCGCCCCGTCCACAGCGCCCTGGGGTCGTCGAAGTTGGGCGACCGGAACGAGCGCACCACGCGTGCCTTGTTGTCCTCGTCGGCGATGAACCGGTTGAGGATCTCGACCGAGCTCTCAGCCACGGCTGCGGCCGGGTCATGTCCTTGGGTAAGTCGTCGGGCCACAGCGGCCAGGTGTTCGTCGATGGCGTTGTGAAGATCGAGATAGATGACGTCGGCCTTGGTCCTGAAGTACCGGAAGAAGGTGCTGACCGAGATGTCGGAGCGCTCCGCGATGGCCTCGGCGGTGGTCTTCTCGAAGCCGCCGCCCTCCTCGCCGCCGTTCTCCTCGAACAGTTGCGCCGCCTCGCGGATGATCAGCCGGCGCTGACGGTCCTTGCGCCGCTGCGCGGGCGTCGGGACCGCTGCTTGCTCCAGGGCCATGAGGTGCCTCCCATACGGCCGGACGAGACATGTCGCGATCATCCTAGCGCCACATCCCATTCTGCGATACATGGAGAATTGACAGTGCTCTCATTTTGAGAGGAGACTCATCGTGGGAACATCGCCCAGCGGCCACACCTGTGAACGGGTGTGCCAGGAAAGAGGCCCGAGATGACGCTTCTCAGCTACGACATCGAACACCCCACGCTGCGACCGCCCGTCGAGGAGTGGCAGCCGCACGCCACGCAGACCGCCAAGTCGACGGAGTGGTGGTACCTGACGTCGCTCGCGTTCGACACGGCGGGTAACCCGTACTTCCTCGTCTGGTGCCTGTTCCACTTCGGCGGCGAGGACACGCACAACGCTTCGATCCAGGTCCCCGAGGGCCACCGCCTCAACCTCGGCATGCTCGGCGTCACCGACTACAACGCTGACCATCACTTCGACGGCGTCTCGTTCGCCGTCATGAAGGACGGGGACACCTGGAACACCGACTCCAACGCGGTGCACTACGCCCTCAGCGACTACAGCGGCGCATGGTCGTTCACGGACGACGGGATGAACGTCACGGTGGATTCCCCGAAGGTGATGTTCGACCTGCGGCTCACGGGTACGGACCAGGTGATGTATGCCAAGGACAAGCTGGGTGTCGAGGGCTTCATCCAGGAAGGAGCCCCGGAAGACCGCAGTTACTACTACTCCCTTCCGCGCCTGAACCTCGCAGGGCGCATCGCCTTCCCCGACAAGAACGGTGTCCGGCGTGAGGTAGAGCTCCAGGGCACGGCGTGGGTCGACCGCCAGTGGGGCGACTTCCTCACCAAGTCCTGGGAATGGTCGTCCTTCCGGTTCAACAACGGCGCCCGGGTCAACCTGTACAACTTCGCCAACGGCTATCAGATCGGCACCTACCAGCGAGCCGACGGCTCCACCGAATGGTTCGACTCGTTCGTGGTCCGGCAGGACGGCTATATGAAGGTGCCGAGCAACGGCGTCTGGATGTCGTGGGGCTGGAGTTACGAGTTCCCGATCGACATCGAGGGCAGCCGCACGTACACGCTCAAGCCGTTCAGCCAGAAGGACGTCTACGTCACGCCGGACAACACTCTCTTCGAGGGCCCGTCCCACCTGGTCGACAGCACCACCGGTGAGGTCGTCGGCATCGCGGTCACCGAGTCGATGGACGTCCGCATCATGAACAACGCGCCCGGCGGGCCCAATCAGCGCTGAGCCCGCCTCAGAACATCGAGTTGCCGTTCACCGAGGTGGCCGGGACGCTCTGGGTGACCGACCAGTGTTCGACGATCTTCCCGTGGCGCGCCCGGAAGATCTCGTACAGGGAAGTGCCAAGGTCGCCCGGGGCGTTCTGGATGTGGGTGTGGACCGCGACCAGGTCGCCCTCGGCCTTGGCCACGGTCGCGGCGTAGTCCGAGCGCGCCGCGAACAGTTCGGCGTACGCCTTCGTTGTCGCCGCGGCGCCGTTCGCGAGGGTGGGGTCGTGCTGGTGGAGCGACGGAGAAACATAGCGCTTCACGGCGGACAGGTCGTGCTTGTCGGTCAGGTACCGCAGGTAGCGGAGTACGAGTGACTTGTTCCCGGCGGTGTCGGCCTTCGGATCGGGTGTGGCCGTGGCCGGACGGCTGAGGGTGGAGAACATGTCGTGACCGCTCACCGTGGTGTCTGGTCTCCTTGAATGGTGTCCCAGCGCTCGGCGATCTTGCCGTCCTGGACCCTGAAGACGTCGACGATGGCCGCGCCCTTGGACGTCGCGGACACCCCGGCGTTGCTCTCCAGCAGCACCAGATCGCCTAGGGCCGCCACGTGCTCGATCACGTTCCGGCCGTCCGGGTTGCTCGCCCGCGGCGACTCGACCAACTGCCTTAGCGCGTCGGGGCCGTTGGCGACGGTGGGTTGTGCTGGATGTAGTCGGCGCGTATGTACTTGTCGATCACCGACGTGTTGCCGTGGTGAGGCCACCGCGATCCTGGTCGTGAGTTTCGCGTTCATGACTCTCCTTTGAGATTCGTGTAGAAGAAGGTCTCGATACGGCGCCAGGCGTCATCCGCGGCGACGGGGTCGGCCCGGTGCCCGCCACCCTGAGCAGCGGCCGAAGAACGCGTGGCCCATTGGGCGCGGAGTTGGCGAAGCTGTGCCCGGCGCCCGGGTACTCCTTCACGTCGTGCACGACCCCAGCACCGGTCAGGGCGGTGTCCAGAGTCGCGGCGGCGCCACGCAGGGGCCGGTCCCGGCCGCCGTAGCTGGCGACCACGGGGCATGCGCCGTCGATGCGGGCGTCCAAGTCCTTGGGCGGGAACCCGTAGTTGACCGATGCGGCGTCGAAGCCGTGCCCCGTGGCGGTCAGGAGGGCGAAGCCGCCGCCGAGGCAGAACCCGATGACCGGTATCGGGTTCTCCTCGGTGTCTCCGTGCACGGCGAGCAGCTCAAGCAGCAGCTTGTAGCCGGCAGCATCGTTGGCGATATGCCGCTTGGCCAGTAACGCCGGGCGCCGTCGGGCGGCAGGCTCATCCTTGCGGCCTTCGTACCGGAGGTGTGTGTTCCTTGGTCGGAGTGCATGCTCAGACGAAGGCCCCTTCCGCGTACCCGGTTGCCGAACTGAGTGATCAAGTTCGACGCGCCATTCGACGCCGGACGTCAGAGATCAAGGTAGGGCCTCTTTCGACGAACTCGTGGGTGCCGACGCTGGGGGTATTCCCGGGCGAAGCGGGGGAGAGGGCCGGTACGGATCAGAGTGCGCCAGGAAGGCTCATAATGTAGGGAGGGGTGATTTCATGAATGAAGAAGCTGCTCCCCGTATTCTGTCGACTGGCGAAGCGACCCTTCTCATCGACAGTAGTGGAACGATCATCGCCTGGAGCGATGGTGCTCACGCCCTGCTGGGTTACCGCGCTTCCGAAATGGTGGGTCGGCCGATTGGCGACCTCCTCGCCTCACAGCCGCCCGAGATCGCACGACACGGCTGGGCACTGCGTGCGGCGTTCAAGGCCACGGTGCTAAGTAAGCACCGTGGCGGGTATCGGATGGACCTCGTCGTGCATGGTCAGCCTTTGTCCAGCGCAAGTGGCGACGTCCTGTGGTTGTTTACGGCCAACAGTCTTGATTCCAGGAGCCCGGAACCCGTCCTTGGGCAGAAAGGCGGCACCGGTGAGCAGCACTGGGCCCGCCGACGACTGCATATCCTGAACCAAGCTGGCGTCCGCATAGGCACAACGTTGGGTCTGTCAAGGACCGCTGAGGAATTGGCGGAGGTCGCTACGGATTGCTTCGCGGATTTCGCTACGGTCGATCTGTTGGACGCCGTCAGGCATGGTGACGATATCGATGCATTTCATACCGCTGGATCTGACGGACTGGTGACGTTCCGTCGGACAGCTCAGCGGTCTGTTCTGCCTGGTTGCCCTGAAGCAGTCATTTCGGTCGGAGGCGAGGACACCTATCCCGTAGGGTCCCCGCCGGGCCTTGCCTTGGCCACCGGCCGGGGCTCTCGGCATCTCGTCGATGACGCCTGTCTGCGGTGGTGGGCGGCGGGCGTGCCCTCCCGCGTCCGCAGTGTCCGGACGTACGGCATGCACTCGATGATGATGGTCCCCCTTCGAGCCCGCGGTGTCCCCCTGGGGCTGGCCATGTTCTTCCGTCACCAGACGCTGGAGCCCTTCGGCGAGGACGACCTGCTGATGGCCGAGGAACTCGGGGCGAGGGCCGCGGTGTGCATCGACAACGCACGCCGCTACGCGCGTGAACGAACGACGGCGCTTACCCTGCAACGCAGCCTGCTCCCGCAGCGTGCGCCGGAACAGACCGCCGTGGATGTAGCCACCCGCTACCTTCCCGCCGGTTCCCGCGCGGGCGTGGGCGGCGACTGGTATGACGTCATCCCGCTGTCTGGCGCTCGCGTAGCGCTTGTCGCAGGCGATGTCGTTGGCCACGGCTTGCAGGCATCGGCAACCATGGGCCGTCTGCGCACAGCTGTACGCACCCTGGCTGACGTCGATCTCGCCCCCGACGAGCTGCTGACCCAGCTCGACGACGTCGTTCTTCGTCTGGAGAGCGACGAAGCACGCCTCGACTCGGACCAGGAGTCGTCGGCCACCGGAGAAACCATCGCCACGTGCGTGTACGTGGTCTACGACCCCGTCTCGCGTCGGTGCGCGATGGCCAGCGCAGGGCACCTGCCGCCCGCCATCGTCAGTCCCGACGGCAGCGTCCGGTTCTGCGACCTGCCCGCTGGACCGCCTCTGGGCCTCGGCGGGCTTCCCTTCGAAGCCGTCGAGTTCGACGTACCCGAGGGCAGTCTGCTCGTGCTGTACACCGATGGCCTTGTCGAGCGCCCGGACCACGACCTCGACACCGGCTTGTCCGTCATGTGCCAGATCCTCGGTGTCCCCCTCCAGTCGCTCGAGGAGACCTGCGATCTGCTGTTGGAAGGTCTCCTGCCAGAACGGCCCTTTGACGATGTGGCCTTGCTACTTGCTCGCACCCGTGGCCTGGGATCCGGACAAGTCGCTTCCTGGGACCTGAGTGCCGACCCTTCGATCGTCTCCGAAGCTCGCAGGAATGCCTGTGACCAGCTCGTCGGGTGGGGACTCGACGATGCCGTCTTCACGACCGAACTCATAGTCAGTGAATTGGTTACCAACGCCATCCGCTACGGAGGCTCGCGCATCCAGTTGCGCTTGATCCGCGACACGACTTTGATCTGCGAGGTCAGCGATACCAGCAGCACCGCACCGCACATGCGGCGCGCGCGCACTTACGACGAGGGCGGACGCGGTCTGTTGCTGGTCGCCCAGCTCACCGACCGCTGGGGAAGCCGCCAGACTCCGGATGGAAAGGTCATCTGGGCCGAACAAGTGCTGCACGCTCCAACCCCGGAACCGGCGCACTAGCTGTTCCGTGTCCGTGCCCACTACCCGGAGCTGGGCTCTCACGGTCGCACAACCTCCCGAACTGGGCCTCACTCAACCACCGGAGTACCGCGAGGGACTGATGGGTTGACGATGGTGACGTGCGAGATGGCGGCCCAGCAGATCGCGCCCGTAGTCACCTCCGTTGGGTGTCCGCACGATCGTGTGCACATGGAACGGCTCGGGCTGCGTGTTGTTGAGGAAGACACCTTGATGGCAGTCGTACTCGATCAGGAGGACGGGATTGTGGACCCTGTAGTAGAAGGCGTCCTCTTCGCCGGCCGCGCCGATCCAGGCGATGTGGGTGTCGTCGAGGTGGCGTTGGACATCCTTGAGCAGCGCGGCACTTGGCCCCGTCGGCATTCGGTGCGCGTAGGTGCCCACCAGGTGGAGCAGCAGTTCCTGCTGCCCTGATGTGAGCCTGTCGGCAGACAGCCCTTCATACGGGATGACGCGGTTGTCCCGGCCGGCACCGGCCCTGTGCCGACCGTCGACCGGGTCGGCGAGATCCTCCGGGAGGTCCTGCGAACGCATCGACCCGTACAGCACTGCCAGACGGGCTTGTTCGGGGCGCAGGCTTCGCCGCAACTCCAGCCCGGCCTGCCGCTGCGCGTCGAAGAGCCTCGTTCCCTCATATGTGCCCCGATCAGCCGCAACAGGCTCAGCGCCCATGAAGGTCGGCGTGAGCACCATCTGGCGGCCGAGAATGAAGCAGCTCACGTCCAGATGGTGCCCCCAAAGCTGCCATCCCCAGGGCTCGGTTGCGGAGGGAGTGCCGAACAAAGCGAAGAAATAGCAGAACTCCGTCAGGGTGTCGCGGTACTGGTCGATCAGCTCACCCAGTGCAGCGTTGAGTTTCATCGCTGCTCGGGTGTCGGCGAACCCGCTGGCTGACAGACAGGCCTCAATGATCGTCAACGCACGATCTCGTTGTCCGGGCTCGAAATCTTCCAGGCGAAGACCGTGGGGGTCCCACGTGGGGAACGCGTTGACCCACATGCGCCACTGGTTCGCGTCGATCTCGAACAGAACAGCATTGCGCTGCACGGGAGTGAGGCTGTCCAGGAACGACAACGCGGCTTTCGCCGCGGGTTCCGGACTCCAGCCGGTGTCCCGGAGGGCGAAGAGGTCGGGTACGACGTTCCCATCTGCGGTGATTCCGACAAACGCTTCCTCAGCCGCGCGCGGCACCGGCGGCAAAAGCGCCTGATGGCGTGAGGACAGGGCCGCCGCATCCAGCAGCCCGCGGCTGAGGGGCAGCAATCCTGCGGGACGTGCCCCAAAGCCCCGGTAACTTCCCTGCCCGGATTCTTTTTCCGGCATCAGATCTGCCGTCCTTTCAGGAATTCGACACCGTGGTTGAACGAACTCCCGCTGCTGCGATTCCCTTGTTGACTTCGTCGAAACGGCTCGTCGCTGCGGTGGCGAGCAGTTGTGTATCGGTCGAGATGGTGATCATCTGGAATCCCATCTCGGCGCACTCGATCGCTTGCCTCGTGGTACCGCAGTGGATTCCGGTAGCCACTCCATGCTGCGAACAAGCGGCGATAATTTTGGCAATCGCCTCGGCGTGCACACCGGGTACGACGCCGAGCGACGGCGCGCCCCCAAGGCTGGCTGCGAGATCGGCCGGACCTATGTAAACGCCATCGACGCCTGGTACGGAGCAGATTTCGTCGATGTTTTTCACGGCAGCTGCGCTTTCGGCCATGACTATGCACGCGGCTCGGCTATTTTCCCGCCCCCTACCGCTACCAGCTGAGCGAATAGGACCGACGCTCCTTTCGCCGTTCGGCGGATACCTGCAGGATTGCACGGCTCGCTCGGCGTCGCGCCGATCGTTGACCAACGGAATGATCACCCCTTCGGCGCCGCAGTCAAGGGCCTTACCGATCATGCTCGGCTCGTTCGCGGCGATGCGAACGAGAGGTGCCGCACCACCGGCGGCAACAGCGATAAGACTCGAAACCAGGCTGCCGTCGTCCGCGATCCCGTGCTGTTGGTCGAGACATACGTAGTCGTGTCCGACAAGGGCCAGGCGCTCGGCGACCACTGGGGTGTTCAGCGTTGTCCATGCGCCAAGCGTTGTGACGCCCTCGGACCAGGCTCGCACAAGGGTGTTCATGACGTTCTCCTAGCGGTCGGTTCGCTGGGCGGTAGGCACCGTCGAAAGGCCCGTAGTATGGGCGGCTGCACGCAGCTCGACGGAAATGTCCCACGGTGCGTCATCGGAGTTTGGCCGCTCTGGCGGAGGTGTGAGTATCGCGAGATGCCGCTCGACTTTTTCACCCGCGTTCCATTGCCTGTGCGGAACTCCGGCCGGAAGAATGACAATGTGATTCGGGCTCACAGTGAATTCCTCCAGTCCAATCTGCACTCCCAGTAGTCCGTCGAGGACCAGATAGAACTGGTCGAAGTCGTGCGTATGCAGACTTGGACCGGCTGCCGCCACGGGTAGACCTGCGAGATAGATAAGCGCGTGTTTGGAGTCTCGGTCGGGCCCGATCAGCCGCGTGATCGTCATTCCACCCTCAAGCTCTCGCGTGCGTACTGCGTCAGGTGAGACCACGGCATAGGGTAGGCCGCGTGAGTCCACGGACTCGGTGAATTCGGCCAGCCGTTGGAGTCCGACACTGCCGGGTGCGAGGATTTCCAGGTGTACTTCGGGATCGCTCCCGGCGTTCCAACTGTGGTGTGGGACACCGGCAGGTATGAATACCGCGGAGTCGGCGGAAGCCGTCTGTACGTCGCTTCCCAGTTGGATGGTGACCTCTCCGTCGATGATGTAGTACAGCTGATCCGACGGGTGAACGTGGTTCTCGGGCCCGCGTGCGCCGGCCGGTACCCTTGTGGCGATCAAGACGCAGCTCTCGCCGCTGTACAAGATCTTGCCTTTGTATCCCTTGTCTCCTTTGATTTCGGCCGAATGGAAATCGATCGCCCTTACGTACTGCATTTCGCCCTCCAAATTGTTGAGTTGCGCGGTTCAGGATTGAGTCCTGGCCAGCCTGGGAAACAGGCTCAGGGCGTTATCGGTGAATATCTGTCGGCGCTGCGGACCGGTCAGGACCGCAGTGGTCTCCAACTGGGTGGCCAGCGCGCCGCAGGCCGAAGCCCGGGTGAAGGGGTAGTCGCTTCCGTAGTGCACATGGCGCGGATCTGCGACCGCCAGCAACGCCTGCAGTTGCTCCTCCACCGGTGCGCCGGCCAGGTCGAAGTGCAACCGCCGCATCGCACGGCGCACGCTGGGCACAGGTCTTTCGTCGCCGCCGACGAGGACCGGGGCCAGCAGGTCGAGGCGATTCACCAGTACCGGCAGCGCTGCGCCCGCGTGGGGCACGATGACCGTGAGGCCTGGATGGTTGGTCAGGACGCCGGACAGTACGAGATCGGCGATCGAGCGGGTCGTGTCCAACATGAACTCCAACAGCGGCGCCGGGTAGCCCAGAGCGAGCTCGTCGAAGCACAGCGGCGCGGTCGGGTGGATGAACAGGGCCGAGGACCGGGCGGCGATCTCGGCGTAGATCGGTTCGAGACGACGATTACCGAGATACACGCCGTGCTGATGGGTCGCCAGCACGATGCCGTCTGCGCCGAGCACATCCAGCGCGTACCTCAATTCGGTGACGGCCTCAGCGATATCGGGGACTGGGAGGCTGGCGAAGAACCCGAACCTGCCGGGGTGCGCTGCCACCAGCCGGGCGGCTTCCTCGTTCACCTGCCGGGCCAGTTCAACAGCCTTGCCGGTCTCCCCGAAATGCACGCCTGGGGAGGAGATCGAGAGCATTGCGGTGCGAATGCCCAACTGGTCCATGGTGTTGAGCGCGGTGACTTCGTCCCATGCGGGCAAGGCCCGAATCCCGTCGGGCCGGTCCTGTCCGGCTGCCAGCAGCGCTTCCCGATAGAAGCCGGGAAGGAAGTGCGCGTGCATGTCGATTCTGTCGAGCATCGTCGTCCTTATGGAGCGCAGCGGAGCTGATCCGTACCGATGGGCAAGGGGGCCGCTCGGATGGCCGACGAGGAGGGGGCGCTCGCTTGTCCGGAAGACAGCGATGGTCCCGTTGAGCACGTCGACCCGGATGTGGGACTCGGTACCTTTAGGTACTGAGTCTATATCACAGGTGACAGTGCTGCGGTGATGTTGGTGCTGCCGGGAACCGTCCACCTGGTGCCCGTGAGTCACGGCTTGCGGGATGTGAACCGAGGCGTGGGCGCGGCGACCGCCGGTGGCCTGGCGGGGGACTGATGGGGGATTGCTCGTACGTTCTGAGCGGGAACGTCACCATGACCCGGTCTCCGGCGGTCGCCGCGCCCCGAAAGTTCTGGCGGTGGTGTGGGGGTCGAGTTCGGTGGCGAGGTGGGAGAGGGGCTCGGGGCCGCGCAAGTTGCCGCGGCCCCTCTTTCGCAGGGCGGCGGTGCGCGCCCGCCTACTGTGTACGGAGCTGTTCCAGTTCCGCGAAAGCGGCCTCGATGTTCTCGACCAGCGCGGTGGGATCGGCTCCGGCGCGCTGCTTTCCGGTCTGGTAGCAGGCCAGCCCGAGGTGCGCGGCGAGCACCGCGGTCGGCTCGGGCGTACCCGATTCCTGCAGGGCCTGCGCCAGTGCGCGTACCCCGCGCAGCAGCTTGCGCTCCATGCGGTCCTGGAGTTCGGGGTTCTCCGCGAGCAGCCGCTCGGTCAGCCGGTAGCGCTCAGTGTCGGCCGACCACTTGACCCCCATTGCGCGTACGGTCACCCGGATCCGCGCCAGCGCGTCCGCCAGCGTCAGCGGCCCCTCGAGTGGCTCGGCGCCGGCCATGGTCGTCCCCTGGACCAGCGAGTCGATCATGTCCTGCTCGCCCGCGAAGACGACTTCCTGCTTGTCGCCGAAGTAGCGGAAGTACGTCATGCGCCCGACCTCGGCGTGCTCGGCGATCTGGGTCACGCTGACGTCCGCGAATCCGCGGTCGGCGAAGAGCTCGAACGCTGCCTTGATGATCGAGTCCCGCACTCGTTGCTGCGTGCGCTGGCGGGGCGGGAGCCGCTGAGTCATGGTCGCCATCCTATGATATAGACTCAGTATCTAAAGATACTGAGTCCCACTCGATATCAGGTCTTCGCCGCCGAGAGAGGTTCCCGCCATGGAGGTCCCAGCCCGCACATTCGTCATGACCGGAGCGAGCCGCGGTCTCGGCCGGGCCGCGGCCGAGCAACTGCTGCGCGGCCATCCGGAGTTGCACCTGCTGATCCCGGTGCGGGGAGCCGCCGCCGGCAGGCTCGACAAGGAGCTCGCCTCGGCGACCGGCAACCCCAATGTGTCCACCCTGCGCTGCGACCTGGCCTCGCTCGATGACATCCGCGCTACGGCAGCCGAGATCGGCCGGCTCCTGGACCAGGGAGCGATTCCGCCGCTGGGCGGCTTCATCGGAAACGCCGGCACGCAGTGGGCCGCGCGTACGCACAGCACCGTCGATGGCTATGAGACGACGTTCGCGGTCAACGTGCTGGCCAACTACCTCTTCCTGCGCCTGCTGCACGACCGGTTCGGCGCGCCGGCGCGGCTCCTCGTAGTGGGAAGTGACACGCACTTCGGGGACTTCCGGCACAACATGGGGATCATGCCCGCGCCCCGCTGGGAAGAGCTGAACCGGCTTGCCGCACCGGGCGCCGGCCTGCGGGACGATTCGATCGCCGAGGGGCGCACGGCATACACCACCAGCAAGTTGGCGGTCGTGTACCTCGTCCACGCCTTCGCACGCCGACTGCCGGACGGCGTCGACATCTACACCTACGATCCCGGTTACGTCCACGGCACCGATCTGTTCCGTGACGCGCCCCGGCGGATACGGGCGGTCTCGCGCACGGTCGGCTACCTGCTGCGCGCCACTCCGGTCGCCACCGGCACCGGCACCGCCGGACGCCTGCTGGCGCAGGCAGCCGTGGGGCCGCGGCCAGGTGACAGCGGCGCCTACCTCGATCGCGGCAAGGCGGCGCCCTCGTCGGGCGCGTCGTACGACCGCGACCGCGAAGAGCAACTCTGGGCAGGCGCCGCCGCTTTCTGCGCGCTGAACACCGAGGATTCGGCGCTGAGCTGATGGACACTCCCCTCACCTTGCATGTGGACGGCCGCGCACACGCGCTGACCGTCGACACCCGCACCACGCTCCTGGACGCCTTGCGCGACCGGCTCGGCGTCACGGCGCCGAAAAAGGGGTGCGATCACGGGCAGTGCGGAGCATGCACCGTCCTCTGTGACGGGCGGCGGATCCTCACCTGCCTTCCGTTGGCAGTCGCTCATGACGGAGCACGGATCACCACGGCGGCGGGTCTGGCGGCAGACGGCGAACTGCATCCGATGCAGCAGGCGTTCCTCGACCACGACGGCTTTCAGTGCGGCTTCTGCACCCCCGGGCAGATCTGCTCGGCCATCGGCATGATCGAGGAGTTCAAGGCCGGTGACCCGAGTTCTGTGACGCCCGGTCTCCGCGCTCCCGCCGAACTCACCGACGCGGAGATCAGTGAACGCATGAGCGGCAACCTGTGCCGGTGCGGCGCCTATCAGAACATTCGCGCCGCCGTGAAGCAGGTGACGGCGCAGTGAACCCCTTCACGTATCGAACCGCCACGGATGCCAGTACGGCGGTGGCGACGGTGGCTCATCGGCCCGGGGCCATGTTCCTGGGCGGCGGCACCAACCTCGTCGACCACCTCAAACTCGGGCTGGCCACCCCGGAGTTGCTGGTGGACGTCTCCAAGCTGCCCTTCGACAGCATCACCCCGACGGCCGACGGGGGAGTATCCGTCGGCGCGGAGGTGCGCAACAGCGACCTTGCCTCGCATCCGCTGATCCGGGAGCGGTATCCGATGCTGTCCTTGGCGCTGCTTTCGGGAGCGTCCGCCCAGTTGCGAAACCTGGCGACCACCGCGGGCAATATTCTCCAGCGCACCCGGTGCGTGTACTTCCAGGACCTGGACACCCCGTGCAACAAGCGCCGGCCCGGCTCGGGTTGTGCCGCGGCCCAGGGTTCGAGCCGCTATCACGCGATTCTCGGCGCGTCCCCCCGCTGCATCGCCACCCACCCGTCCGACATGGCCGTCGCACTCGCCGCCCTGGACGCGGTGGTGGTGATCAGCGGCACGGATGGCGAACGCCGGATCGGCATCGGTGACATATACGGCGACCCGGCACAGGATCCGGCCCGCGACACCGTGCTGAACCACGGTGACCTCATCACCGGGGTGGAACTTCCCGCTGCCGAAGTGGCCGGGAACTCCACCTACCACAAGGTACGGGACAGGGCCTCCTACGCCTTCGCGCTCGTCTCGGTGGCAGCGGCGCTCGCCGTCGAGGACGGCACCATCACGGACGTCCGAGTGGCCCTGGGGGGCGTCGCGCACAAACCGTGGCGAGCACACCGGGCCGAACACGTCCTGCGCGGCAGCGCCGCAACAGACGATGTCTTCCGTCGCGCGGCGGAAGCCGAACTGGCCGCGGCTGCTCCGTACCGCGGCAACGCGTACAAGATCCCGCTGGTGACCGGCGCACTGACATTGGTACTGCGTCGACTCGCGCGGACGGCGCCGACCCACGGCGAGGAAACCCGGACTAAGGGCGGGGCATCATGACGGCCCCGGTGCGCACACGGTCGGTCGGCCGCCCCATCGAGCGCCTCGACGGCCGGGGCAAGGTCACGGGAACCGCTCCGTACGCCTATGACCAGCCGGTCGCCGAACCCATGTACCTGTATCCCCTCCGCGCGAGCCACCCGCGGGCAACGCTGCTGTCCATGGACGGGTCGGCCGCACTCGCCGTGCACGACAGCGTCAGGCTGCTGACCGCCGACAACGCGCCCCGCCTGCCGGCCGGTGCTCCGGCCGCACTGCGTGTCCTGCAGG
Source organism: Streptomyces sp. NPDC093544 (assembly GCF_040683495.1). Lineage (NCBI taxonomy): Bacteria > Bacillati > Actinomycetota > Actinomycetes > Kitasatosporales > Streptomycetaceae > Streptomyces > Streptomyces sp. NPDC093544. Next base: position 70,750 of record NZ_JBFBEA010000019.1, read on the forward strand.
ACGCCGACATCGCCTACTACGGGCAGTTCATCGGAGCCGTCCTGGCGGACACCCCGGAGATCGCCAGGCACGCGGCAGCCCTCGTCACCGTCGCCTACGACATCCTCGGCCACGACACGGAGGTCCGGGCGGATCACCCGGACCGCTACGCCCCCGACATGCTGCACAACGGGCACTCGCCGCCCGATGCCGACCGTGGCGACTGGGATGCCGCGGTACAGGCCGCGGACGCGTACGTGGACCGGATCTACCGCACACCCGGCCACCATCACGTTCCGCTGGAGCCGCACACCACCGTCGCGATCTGGACCGTCGAGGACGGGACCGAGCAGGTGACGCTGTACGAGTCGACGCAGGGCGCGGCCGTCCTGCAACTACGGCTCGCGCCCGCCCTGGGGCTGCGCCCCGACCAACTGAAGGTGATCGCGCCTTTCGTCGGCGGCGGATTCGGCGCCAAGGTCACGCCCCAGGCACACCACATCCTGACGGTCATGGCGGCGCGTGCCGTCCCTGGCCGAGCCGTCAAGTTCGCGATGCCGCGGCGGCACACCTTCGTCGGCACGTCCTACCGCACGCCCACCATCCAGCGGGTGCGGCTCGGTGCCCGGAGCGACGGAAGCCTGACGGCGATCGGACACGACTCGGTGCAGCAGACCGCTCGCCACGGGGAGTTCACCGAACCCGCCGCCCTCGGCAGCCGCAGCCTCTACGGGTCGTACGCGCACTCCTCATCCCATCGGCTGGTGCCGCTCGACGTCTCGGTCCCGGGTTTCATGCGCGCGCCGGGCGAGGGCCCCGGGTCGTTCGCCCTGGAGTCGGCCATGGACGAGCTGGCGGTCGAGCTGGGGATCGACCCCGTCGAGCTGCGGATCCGCAACGAACCGGCCACGGACCCCGACTCCGGGCGGCCCTTCTCCTCCCGCGACCTGATCTGGTGCCTGCGGGTGGGAGCGCGCCGCTTCGGCTGGGGGGACCGTGACGCGGCGCCGCGCAGGCGGCAGGAGGGCGAGTGGTGGCTGGGCACCGGTGTGGCCGCGGCCAGTTACCCCTTCCAGGCGTTCCCTCCGTCGAGCGCGGCCGTGCACGCCCTGCCGGGTGGGCGCTACCGCGTCGAGCTCGCCGCCGCGGACATCGGCACCGGGGCGTGGACCATCCTCAGCCAGATCGCCGCCGACGCCCTGGACGTCGCCGTACCGGACGTGGACGTGGTGATCGGCTCCTCCTCGCTGCCCTTCGCCCTGGCCGCCGTCGGCTCGGCCGGCACCACGGCCTGGAGCGAAGCCGTCCTCGCCGCCGTGGCAGCCTTCCGTTCCCGCCACGGCGCCGCACCGCCCGTCGGGGCGCAGGCCGAGGGGAGAGCCGCCCCGGACACCGAGGGTGCGAAGTTCGCCCGCTTCTCCTTCGGCGCCCAGTTCGCCGAAGTCGCGGTGCACGCGGACACCGGTGAGCTCAGGGTGCGCCGGATGCTCGGGGCGTTCGACGTCGGCCGGGTGATCAATCCCCGTACCGCCCGGTCGCAGTTGATCGGGGGCATGGTGATGGGGCTGTCCATGGCCCTGCACGAGGAAAGCGTCATGGACCACCGGTACGGCCATGTCGTCAACCACGACCTGGCTTCGTACCACGTGGCGGCCCACGCGGATGTGCCGGACATGCAGGCTTTGTGGCTGGGGGTGCCCGATCCCCGCCACAACACCCTTGGCGCCAAGGGCCTCGGCGAGATCGGGGTGGTGGGAGTCGCCGCCGCCATCGCCAATGCCGCCTGGCACGCCACGGGACGACGGGTGCGCGAACTCCCGCTCACCGTCGACGATTTCACCGACCTCCACTCTTCCGCACCGTCTGAGATCAAGGAGACATCATGAACATCATCGTTTTCGGCGCCACCGGCGCCACCGGCAAACAGGTCGTCGAGCAGGCACTCGCCGCAGGGCACCACGTGACGGCATTCGTACGGGACCCGTCGAAGGTGCAACTCGACCACCCGGACCTCCGAGTGGAGGCAGGGCAGGTGACGGCGGACCAGAAGGCCGTCAACGCGGCGGTCGCCGGACATGACGCGGTCATCAGCGCGCTGGGAAACGCCCACACCTACAAGGGCATGCGCGCCCCCACTGTGATCACCGACGCGACTCCGGCCATCCTCAGTGCGATGCGGGAGTCGGGCGTCGACCGTCTTGTCTTCCTGTCCGCCCTCGGCGTGGGAGACAGCTTCAAGGAGGCGCCGTTGCCGCTCAAGGTGGGGTACCGGATGGTCCTGGGGCCGATCTACGCCGACAAACTCCGTGCCGAGCGGATCCTGGAGGCCAGCGAAGTGAACTGGACGCTGGTCTACCCCGTCCTGCTCACCAACGGGCCCCGCACCGGTACGTACCGGGCAGGTGAACGCCTCCCGCTGAAGGGCCTGGCGAAAATCTCCCGGGCCGACGTCGCCGACTTCATGCTGCGGCAAATCGACGACAACACGTTCACCCGGCGTAGGGCGGTCATCGCCGACTAGCGACTAGCGACTAGCGATTCGCCGGTCGGCGGCGAGTCGGGACTCCCGAGCGGACGGGGCGACGCAGCAGCAGCGGCACAAGAACCACGGCCACGGTCAGATGCAGCGCGGTGAGCACGGCTCTGACGTCCGCGTCGGCATCCAGGGAGAGCACCGGCACCAGGGACAGCAGCGTCACGGCGATGGCTCCCGATGTCCAGATCACCCTGGCCCGGCGCGGAACCCAGCGCTCCAGGGCGGCGAGCACCACCCAGCCGATCAGTGAGACAGGCAGCACGGCACGCACCACGTGCCACAGCGCGATTGTCTCCGTCCCGTCGCCTTCCGGGACCACCATGTCGATTCCCACCCAGCGGGCGATCGACCACACCGCGGAAGCCGCGATGACCGCGGCCGCCACAGCGAGCGACCTGCTCGCATAAGGGGCCTGAAAACGCGCGGAACGAACTGTTTCAGTGCTCAACGGGATCTCCTGGAGAAGAGTTCTTATGTCATCGACCGTAGGAGCCGATGGCCATATCCCCAATGCGTAATGAGCTCGATTTCCGCTGCGATCGTCTCGCCCGAGGGTGAAGAAAGGCTGCCTTCATGGACGTCCTCAGTGATGTGCTCGCGACGCTACGCACGGGCGAACCCCAATCCGCCCGCTTCGCGTATTCCGCGCCATGGGAGATGCGCTGTTCCGGAGGGTTCGGAGCCGCCTTCCAGGTCGTACTCCAGGGGTCGTTCTGGGTGATCCCGCCGGACCGCCAGCCGTTTCCGGTCGCCGCGGGTGACGTCCTTTTCCTCCCCCGGGGCACCAGGCACCGACAAGCGGATCACCCGCTGACCCCCCTCGCCGACCGGGCCTGTCCGCCACTGCCCGGCCGGCCGGTGGTGAGACCTACCCGGATCCCGGCATCGGCCGGCGGTCGGCAGTCGCCCGACACGGTGCTCATCGGCGGCGGCTACCGGCTGGGCCCCGAGCGCACGCATCCCTTCCTGAGCGACCTGCCCGACTTCGTCCACCTACCCGCCGGGCTCGGCGGACGGCCCGCGATCCGGGCGGCGGTCGACCTGCTGGCCGCCGAACTGGACCGCCCGTCCGGGCAAGGAGCGAACGCGGCGGTGACCCCACTGCTCGACGTCCTGCTGCTCTACATCCTGCGCGCCTGCTGCGAAGAACAGCCGGCTCCGGTCGCTTCGGCGGCGACGAGCGGATGGGCGGCGGCACTGCGGGACCCGGCGGTGAGTGCAGCCCTCCACGCGATCCACCGCGACCCGTCAGCGCCCTGGACCGTGGCCGCGCTCGGCGCCGAGGCGGGCACCTCCCGTGCGGTCTTCGCCCGCCGCTTCACCGCCCTGGTGGGCCGCTCGCCGCTGGCCTACCTGACCTGGTGGCGGATGACTACCGCCGCACGCCTCCTGCGCAGCGCGGACACCCCCCTCGGCACGGTGGCTCGCCAGGTCGGATACGCCTCCGAGTACGGCTTCGCGACCGCCTTCAAGCGGCTGTACGGGTCCTCGCCCGGTCGATACCGCCGCCAGAGCGGTGTTGCCTAGCGCGCCGTTACGGCTGCGGCGAGGGGGTCGCCCACACGGCCTGAGGGAGGGTCGTACAGGTAGTCCGAGGATAGAGACGGCCTGGATCCGGGATCCGCTGCGGGTGACGCCGGCGGCGTCGGACGCAGCGCCTTGACACCCACGGTGGACCTGCTGGCTTCTCATTCGGACGAGTTTCGTCTGAAATCAAAACTCCGTGATCAAGAAGCCTTTCCTTCCAGCGTTGATAAAGGGCCGGGCATCGATGAGCACTTCAGCGACTGATGCCGAGGCCCGGTTCGACGCCGAGGCGACGCTACGCGCTATCCAGCACCACGTCGTGACCAGCACCCGCATGGTGCCCACGCACTTCTACCATTTGGCCCTGGTGGCTTCCGACCGGCCGGCGGTGCGGCAGAAGTCGCGGAGTTCTTCGGCGAGTTCCCGCGGCGGACCGTAGGAATGGCTGGAAAAGCCCGCACGGTGGGGCGCCCAATTCCCGGGATGACCGTCGCCATCCTCGACGACGAGGGACAGTAGTTGCCGCCCGGGCGGGCCGGAACCATCTTCGGGGCAGTTCGACGAACTCCGGTCCGTTGTGCAGTACGACGGCCACATCGCCGACCGAGACCCGGGTGACCCCCGGCCCGACGGGCTGACGCCGGCCGCGATCGCGTACATCCTCAAGGACAGCGGTCCGGACAGCTGAGGATGTACCTGGTGCCGGTCAACGGGCGGCGGCGACGGCATCGAATGCGTTGAGTACTGCCAGGCCGCGGCCGGCCCCGGATGGTCGTCGTCGGTGCCGGATTCCTCCCTCCCGGCGGTTGACCGGGGGCCACCCCGGCGGCCGCAACGGCGGACGAATCGACGGTTCGGAGACGGTCGCCGTTGGCACGTACGTGGTAAGTGCCGTCTTCCCGCGTCGCTGCTCAGCTGGGTGGCCCGCGAGCGCTGGGCTCCGGGCCGGACCTGGCCATCTGGACCTGGGGGCCCGTCGCCGTGACGCTGCTGTCCCTGGTGCCGGTGTTATCCCTGGACGCTGACGGAGACGTCAGGGGTGTGAACAAGGCAGGCGGTCGACGGGGCATTGCTTCCGTCGACCGCCGCGTTCTTCCCTGTAGCCGCCGTTGCCGCGTCAAGCCGGCAGGTAGACGGATTTCATCTGTACGTAGGCATCCAGCCCTTCGGGTCCCAGTTCGCGGCCGAGGCCGCTTGCCTTGTTACCGCCGTAGGGGGAAGTGATGTCCATGCGGTAGCCGTTGACTCCGATGGTGCCGGTGTCGATTCTGTTCGCGACGGCGGCACCGCGCTGAGGATCTGAGGTCCAGACCGTACCGGCGAGTCCGTAACTGGAGTCGTTCGCCAGGGCGACCGCGTGTTCCTCGTTTTCGTAGGGGATGACGCAGACCACCGGGCCGAAGATCTCTTCCTGAGCGATGGTCATTCCGTTGTCGACATCGCCGAACACGGTCGGCTGGAGGTACCAGCCCCGGTCCAGGTGCGCCGGACGGTCACCGCCGACGGTGAGCCGAGCACCCTCTTCGCGGCCGAGGGAGATGTAGCGCTCCACGCGCTCGCGATGACGTGCCGAAACCAGAGGGCCGATATCGGTGGCCGGGTCGAGTGGGTCGCCCACGCGCAGGGACGAGGCCATCTCCGTGATGGCGTCCAGTGTCTCGGCGTATCGGTGTGCCGGGGCCAGTACGCGTGTGCAGGAGAAGCAGGTCATGCCGTTGTTGGGGAAGGAGACGTCGGCCAGCGCGGCGGCGGTGGCCGCGATGTCGGCGTCGTCGAGGATGATCGCGGCCGATTTGCCGCCGAGTTCGAGGGTGACGGGGCGGAGCCGCTCGCCGCACGAGGCGGCGATCGCCCGGCCTGCGGTGGTGGAACCGGTGAAGGCGATCTTGTCCACGCCCTGATGGGCGACGAGGGCCTGACCGGCCTCCATGCCACCGGGAACGATGTTGAGAACACCGGCGGGCAGACCGGCTTCGATCGCGGCCTCGGCAAGGATGTTGGCGTCCAGGGCCGTCTCAAGGGCAGGTTTCAGCACGAGCGTGCAGCCTGCGGCCAGAGCCGGCGCGATCTTCATCATGGCCAGGATCTGCGGGTAGTTCCACGGCACGATGGCGCCGACCACACCCACCGGTTCCCGAAGTACGCGTGTCACGCCCCCGGGACCGAACCGGTCTTCTTCCCATGGCGTCTGCGGTGCAAGGGCCGCGTAGTAGCGGAGAACCGCGGTAGGGAAGAGCACGTTGGCGGGCATGGAGGTCTTGATCGGCATGCCGTTCTCCGCCGATACCAGGCGCGCCAGTTCGTCGGTACGCGCCTCGATCGCCTTGGCGAACGCCTCCATGATGTCAGCCCGTTCCCCGGCCGGGACCTGCGACCAGGTGGTGCTGCGGGCCGCGTGGACGGCACGGTCGATGTCCTCGGCACCGCCCAACGGGGTTGTGCCGAGGGGCTCTTCGGTGGCGGCGCGGATGACGGTGTTGACCTCCCCGCTGCTGGGCGCCACCCACCGGCCGCCGATGAACAGAGAGGTGGACTCGTGGGTCATGAATGCCTCCTATGTACGGGACTCGCCTCGACTCCGTCAGGGGCGAGGCTTCCGGACGGCTCAAGCCGCCGAATCGTCAGCGTCGTTGTGCAGAAGCTGGTGATAGGCGGGCCCGCCGGGGATCAGAGCGGCCACCTCGTCCATCGACGGGCCCGCGGTGTTCTCCCGCCGGGCCTGCTCAGCGGATTCGGCCGTCAGGGTCTGCCACCGCCGGGCCTGGCTGTTGACCAGCGCTATCAGGGGAAGGAAGGCGGACGCGTTCGACGGGGGAATGCCCAGCCCGTCGGCCAGTTCGTCACCGAAGGACCGGCGGAGCAGACCGTGGATCAGGTCTTCCAGCGCCGGCTTGGACATCAGGGGCCTGGGACCGGCGGACAGGGCTTCGACCTGGGCGCCGACCATCGCGGCTGTCAGAGCGCGGGAATCGTCGTCCGGCGGTGCGGTGGTGGAGTCGAGCAGGTCTTGCAGCTCCTGGGCGCTCTTCTCGTCGACCACATCGCGGGAGAAACCCTCGTCCAGTCCGAGCAGGTAGGCAATGTAGGACCAGTACGCGTACAGATCCCGGTCCTCGGCCTCGGTCAGACCGATCCCGGCGACTGCCAATGCGTGGAACGGGGTCAGCGTGAAATCGAGCCAGGTACGGGCCACGTCCACCTGACTGATCGGTGTGCCCCACTCACTGCTGTCCCAGCCGTGCTTGAGCGCCGCCGACCGCATCCGAGCGTGCAGCAGCCGAACCTGGATGGTGGCGACATACCCGGGTGCCCCCCGCAGCAGGCCCCCGGGCGCGGTGGCCTGGAACACCCACATACCCGTCTCCACCAGGCGCCGCGGCGCCATGGCGGTCAACTTGCCCGTCTGGACCAGCAGTCGGGCAATGGCCGGCGAGGTGTACGTGTGCACCAGCGCGCTGCTGATCCCGGACAGCTCGAACCACACCCGGGGAACGGAGTGAGCCGCGGTTTCCCCGCGGGCAAGCATCGCGGGGTCCACCCATGAGGGGAGCTCCTCCGCCTGCCGCAGCAGCGCGGCCATGGCAGCGGGAGGGCGCGGACCCAGACTGTCCAGACCGTCGGCGAGGCCGGCGTTGAGCAGCCGACGCCCCTCCTTGCCGAGCTGGTCCAGCTCGGCGATGACCGCGTCCGCCAGAGGGTCACCCACCATGAGCATCCCCACCAGATGATCGATCCGGTCGCCGTGCTTGGCACGCGCCTGTTCCAGATTGACCACCCGGCCAGGGACGACGGGGCTTGATGATGTGCTCGTCATGAGGTTCTCGCTTCCGCTTCACAAGCCGCTCGGCAACAGCCGAGTGAAAGCACGGGCAGGGAATGTCATGGTACTCGGTATCTTTAGGTACTGGGTATGCATCCTTGGGTTGATTTTCATGACTCAGAAACTTCCGCCGCGCCAGCGCACCCGGCAGAAGGTGCGGGACTGATCATCAGGGCAGCCTTCGAGCTCATGGCCCAGCACGGTTTCGCCGACGTAGGCGTCACGCAGATCGCGGAGCGGGCGGAGGTCGTACGTATGACGTACTTCCGCTATTTCGGCGACAAGCAAGAAGTCTTCGCGGGCGAGCAAGGCATGAGCGACTCGCTCATCCTGCTGATGGAGGAGGCAGGTCCGGGGGAGTTCGCGCGACTCGTGCCGCTCGCGGACGCCGTGTCACGGATTCGATTTGCGGTTCGCAGCCTGTGTCAGCGGCTGACGGCCGAGCCCGTCGGCGTTGTAGGACTGGGAATCCGCACGCAGCCTCCAGATGTCGGTGCAGGCGGCCTCCCAGGCAGCGGACAGAGGTTCGCCGACAAACCGGCGGCGGAGCGGTCGGCCGAGCCCGAGAGTGAGACGCGCCCTTACTGTCCTGGCCCTATCGAGTCGAGGAATCGGGCGGTGGTGCCGTCGGCCCAGCCGGCCGCGCGGTGGGTGGCTACCAGATCTTCGCCAACCCCGACCGTCGAACCGATCCGTCTTTCACACAGCGAGGGTCCTCCTCGCCAGGGCGGACACCCGCCAGCGCTGCTTCGATCTTGCCGCCACGGACGGGCGGGTTGAAAGTACTCCCTTACCTCCACCAGACCTTCCGGAAGTCAGCCCCCGCAGGCGCCCATCTCCGGTCGACCCGACACCGAGGGGCTGCGTGTCAGCGAGGGGCCATGCGAATCGCGCCGTCGAGCCGGATGACCTCGCCATTGAGCATCGGGTTCTCGGCGATGTGCTGGACCAGGGCGGCGTATTCGGCGGGTCGGCCCAGACGGCTGGGGTGAGGGACCTGGGCGCCTAGTGATGCCTTTGCCTCCTCGGGCAGCGAGGCGAGCATCGGAGTCTCGAACAGGCCGGGCGCGATGGTCATAACCCGGATCCGGAATGCGGCCAGTTCGCGGGCGACGGGGAGGGTGAGGCCGACCACGCCGCCTTTGGAGGCGGAGTACGCGGCCTGCCCGATCTGCCCGTCGTACGCGGCAACTGAGGCGGTGTTGACGATGACGCCCCGCTCTTCGCCGACGGGATCGTGGGCGACCATGCGCTCGGCGGCCAGCCGGATCACATTGAACGTGCCGACGAGGTTGACCTGGACGGTGCGGCCGAAGTCGGCCAGCGGGAAGGGGCCCTTCTTGCCCAGCACCCGTGCGGCCGTGCCGATGCCCGCGCAGTTGACGGCGATCCGCAGTGTGCCGAGTCCGGCGGCCGCGTCCAGGGCGGCGGTGACGTCCGCCTCGCTGGTGACGTCGGTGGGCGCGAAGACGGCGCGGTCGCCGAGTCCGTCGGCGATGGCCTTGCCGTCGGACGACGGCAGGTCAGCCAGGACCACCGACGCGCCGGCGTCCAGCAACTGCCGGGCGGTGGCGAGGCCCAGCCCCGAGGCCCCGCCGGTGATGAGCGCGGTGGTGCCCGCGATGTCCATGGTGCGCTCCTGAGCTCCGTGTGCCGAACATTGGACAGCTGTTATGACGTGCCGTCAGATACGTTCGATGATCGTGGCGTTGGCCATGCCGCCGCCCTCGCACATCGTCTGCAGGCCGTAGCGACCGCCGGTCGCCTCCAGATGGTTCACCAGGGTGGCGAGCAGCCGGGTGCCGGAGGCGCCGAGCGGATGGCCCAGCGCGATGGCGCCGCCGCGCGGGTTGAGGCGGCCGGGGTCGGCACCGAGCGCACGCTGCCACAGCAGCGGTACGGGCGCGAACGCCTCGTTGACCTCGTACGCCTCGATCGCGTCGATCGAAAGCCCGGCGCGGTCGAGAACCTTCCGGGTGGCCGGGACGACCCCGTCGAGCATCAGCAGCGGATCGGAACCGGTGACCGCAAAGGAACGGAAACGGGCGCGCGGGCGCAGGCCGAGCCGTTCGGCGGTTGCGGCGCTCGCGATGAGGGCGGCGGAAGCGCCGTCGGTGTACGGCGAGGAACTGCCGGCCGTGATGCGCCAGTCGATCTCCGGGTACCGCTCGGCGTCGGACAGTCCGGTGAACGCGGGCTTGAGTCCGGCCAGTTGCTCCACGGTGGTCGCCGCGCGGATGGTCTCGTCCGCCGCGTGCCCGCCGACCGGGACGATCTCCCGGTCGAAACCGCCCGACGCGGCAGTCGCAGCAGCCCGCCGGTGGGACCGGGCGGCGAACTCGTCCAGTTCCGCGCGCTCCAACTTCCAGCGCACAGCGAGCAGTTCGGCCGATATGCCCTGCTGCACGAGACCCTCCGGGTAGCGGCGGCGCAGCAGCTCGCCCGAGGTGTCGGCGCCGCCCACGCTGGAGAACATCGGCACCCGGCTCATCGACTCCACACCACAGGCGATCGCGATGTCGTACGCACCCGCCAGCACGCCCTGCGCCGCGAAGTGCGCGGCCTGCTGACTGGAGCCGCACTGCCGGTCGACGGTGGTGGCGGGCACCGACTCGGGGAAACCCGCGGCCAGCAGTGCGGTACGGGTGACGTTCAGCGCCTGCTCGCCGCTCTGGGTGACGCAGCCGCCGATCACGTCGTCGACCAGGGTGGGGTCCAGGTCGTTGCGCTCGACGAGCGCGGCGAGCACGGTGGCGAGCAGATCCGCGGGGTGGTGTCCTGACAGGGCGCCGCCGGGCTTGCCCTTGCCGGACGCTGTACGCACCACGTCGACAATGACGGCGTCATTCACGTTGGGCATCTTGCTTCCTTTACGTGGGTCCGTGCGGGTACGGGTCGTCTCCTCGGCGGGGTGATCAGCGGCCCGTCCAGCGCGGCACACGTTGCTCAGCGAACGCGCGCGGGCCTTCCTTGGCATCGTCACTCGCGTTGACCTCCTGCCAGACGCGCTCGTTCTGCTCCCATGCCCCCGCCTCGGCCTCCCGGGAGGCCATGAAGCGCTTCACGGCGCGTACGGAGAGGGGGGCGCCTGCCGCTACCTCCCCGGCCAGCGCGAGCGCGGTCTCGACCGACTTGCCGGCTGGGGCGACCCGGTTGACCAGGCCCCATCCGGCAGCTGCGATCGCGTCCACGGGGGTACCGGTGAGTGCCAGCTCCAGGGCGATGTTGCGCGGGACGCGCTGCTGGAGCCGCAGCACCCCGCCCGCTGCCGGGAACAGGCCGTGATGGACCTCTGGCATGCCGAACGTGGCGTTCTCGTCGGCGACGACGAGGTCACAGGCGAGGACGATCTCCGCGCCTCCTCCGAGCGCTAGGCCGTTGACAGCCGCGATCAGGGGCTTGTCGACCCAGTGCCGGACGAGACCGGCGAAACCCCACTCGGGGTGCCGCGGATCCATCACATCGCGGCCGGCAGCCGCCTCCTTGAGGTCCATGCCTGCGCAGAAGGCGCGCCCGGCGCCAGTCACCACCGCGACCCGCAGGCCGGAGTCGGCGGCGAACTCCTCCAGCGCGGCGCCGACGGCAGCGGAGAGTTCCGCGTTCACCGCGTTCAGGGCTCGCGGCCGGTTCAGGGTGATCAGAGCGATGCTGCCGCGCCGCTCCAGTGTGGCCGCCGACGCGGACCTGGCCGGCTCTACGTCCGCCATGCTGCTTGCCTCCTCGACTCACTGGCCATGGCATTATCTAACGTTCGTTAATGACGCTAGGTCGAGGATCGTGAATACGTCAAGCAGCTGACCGGAGCCGACGGCAGGCAGCCCCGGAGCACGGGGCTTCGGAAAAAGACGGGATAGGGCTATCCTCGGCGGGATCACGACCAGGCCGCCGCCGGCTCCTACGTCCCATGGAGGCGGGGGAGTCGGCAGACCCCTTCAGGTCAGCTCCGCCCGGCATCTATTTATCGTTCGCTAGACTTCCGTCACCGGCCGTGTCGGCCTGGCGGTGAGGAGTGGGTGAATGGCAGCGAAAGCGCCCGGCGAGCAGGTGGAGAACGCGACACCGGACCCGACTGGGCAGATCGACGACTGGCGCGGATTCGCACCGCTCGACCTTCCGCCCATCCTGTCGGCCGCCCTGGAGGAGTTCCGTGAGCACGGCTACCACGGGACATCGGTGCGCGACGTCGCGCGCCGCGCCGGGGTCAGCGTGCCGATGATCTACTACCGCTTCGAAAACAAGCAGGGACTGCTCGTCGCGCTGCTGGAAGGCGCGATGGACGAGGTACTGCGGCGGGCACGGCTGGCCGACGCAGAGGCCGAGGACCGGATTCTGGACCGGTTCGCCCACGTCATCGAGTGCGTGGTGCTGCACATGACGTACCGAGCGGCGACGGCCGGACTCGACTCCGAGCTGCGCTGCCTGGAACCCGTCAACCGTAAGGAATACGCGGCTCGGCGCAAGGCCCTGGAGGAGCTGCTCCTGGGGATCATCGAAGAGGGTTTGGGGCAGGGGCTGTTCGAGGTGGAACACGCGCCGGACACCACGCGGGCCCTGCTCGGCATGTGCCAGGCTGTGACCGGTTGGTACCACGACGGGGGCCCGCTGTCGCCGGAGGAGGTCGCCGACCGGTATGTGGCAATCTCCCTGCGCACCGTGGGGGCGCGAGTGCGGCCCGCGCCTCGCGGCCGGAGAAACTGATGACGGAGCCTCATCCGACGGGCGGGTATCCACCTGCCGGTCGTGCGGCGCGGGCGATGCTGCCGGGACTCAAGTCCCTCTCGACTCCCTGACCTTGACGACCGGTTCATGTCCGCCGGACCGGTGTCCACCGGCTCGTCGAGGTAGGCGTCGGCTTGGGCGCGGGCCTTCTCGCGCATCGAGACCGGCGTGACCGGGACGGCGCTCCGGCCCGCTCTCATCGCCGTGGTGATCAGTCGCGCCGCCGTCCAGTGGCTGCTACGCGAGCTCTCTACTTAACGATCGATAGAGAAGTTGGCAGGGATACAGAGGCGCGTTGGACAGCCCGATGTGACCTTCGCAAACAGTGGCTAATGGGACGTTGGGCCGCCGGACTCGACGAAGAATCCCACGGTGAGGTATTGACTTGCCGAGAAGTCGGCTCCTACGTTTCTAGCGAACGTTAAGTAGTCGCCCCTCCAGAGCCGTGAGGATCGTATGGCGATCGATTTCACCCTTGAGCCCGAACTCGCCGAGCTCCGCGACCGCACCGCCGAATTCGTCCGGGCGACCGTGCTCCCCGCCGAGGCAGATCTGCTCCAGGGACCAGGGACACCCGACGACGCCCTGCGTCGCACTCTTCAGCAGGCAGCCCGCGACGCCGGGGTCTTCGCGCCGACCGTGCCGAAGGACCTGGGCGGTCTCGGTCTCGACCTGCGCGGGCAGTCCGTGGTCCTGGAGAAAGCCGGATACAGCCTGCTCGGCCCGCTCGCCCTGCACTGCGCGGCGCCCGACGAGGGCAACATGCTGCTACTGGAGAAGGTCGCCGGCACCGCTCAGCGCGACCATTTCCTGGAGCCGCTCGCAGCCGGAGACGTACGCTCCTGCTTCGCCATGACTGAGCCCTCTCCCGGCGCCGGCTCCGACCCGTCCCAGCTCGCGACCGTCGCCCGCCGGGTGGACGGTGGATGGGTGCTGGACGGCCGCAAGTGGTTCATCACCGGAGCCGACGGAGCCGCTTTCGCCATCGTGATGGCCCGCACCAGCACCGGCACCGGGCTGGAGGCGACCATGTTCCTGGTGCCGGCAGACATCCCGGGCTTCAGGATCGTCCGGCACGTACCCAGCCTGGACCAGGGCTTCACCGGAGGGCACGCCGAGGTGGAGCTGGACGGCTGCGAGGTCGGCGACGAGGCCGTGCTCGGCGAGGTCGGCAAGGGCTTCGCCTACGCGCAGGTGCGGCTCGCCCCGGCCCGGCTCACGCATTGCATGCGCTGGCTGGGCCTTGCCCGCCGCGCCCACGATCTTGCCCTCGGGTACGCCGCCGAGCGCACCGCCTTCGGTAGCCGCCTCGGCGAACTCGGCATGGTGCAACAGCAGTTGGCGGACAACGAGATCGACCTCGCCGCCTCCCGCGCGCTGATACGCGAGGCGGCCTGGACCCTCGATCAGGGGCGCTCCGGCAAGCACGAGTCATCGGTGACCAAGACCTTCACCTCCGAGGCCGTCGGCCGGATCGTCGACCGCGCGATCCAGGTGTGCGGCGCGCTCGGGATCTCCGGGGACCTGCCGCTGTCCGCGTATCTGCGCGAGGTGCGGCCCTTCCGTATTTACGACGGCCCCTCCGAGACCCACCGCTGGTCGATCGCCCGCCGGGCACTGCGCACCATCCAGGGAGCCGGCCGATGAAAAGCACGATGATGGACCAGGAACTCCAGGTCAGCGACCTGCTCCGGCACGGACAACAGATGCACGCGAACAGCAGGGTGGTGCGCTGCTCCCAGGACGGCGGCGGCCACTGGACCTTCGCCGAGACCGGAGAGCGGGCCGAGAAGCTGGCCGCGGCCCTGGCCCGGCTCGGCGTCGGGCGCGGCGACCGCGTGGCCACGTTGATGTGGAACACCGCCGAACACCTGGCCGCCTATCTCGCCGTGCCGTCGATGGGCGCCGTACTGCACACCCTGAACCTGCGCCTGCACCCGGATCAGCTCGGCTACATCATCGAGCACGCCGAGGACCGAGTGCTTCTGGTGGACGGCACTCTGCTGGGCCTGCTCGGTGAGGTGCGCGAGCGACTGGCGACCGTCCGCCACGTCGTGATCATCGGCGACGGCGAGGCGCCCGAGCTGCCTGCCCACATCACCGTGCACCGCTGGGACGGCCTGCTCGCCGCCGAGGAGGCCGGTTTCGTCTGGCCGACGCTCGACGAACGCTCCGCTGCCGCCCTCTGTTACACCACGGGCACCACCGGCGACCCCAAGGGTGTCGCCTACAGCCACCGCTCGATCGTGCTCCACACCCTGGGCATCTCCAGTGGCAGCGGTTTCGCGATGAGCGATCGCGACAGGGCCTTGCCGATCGTGCCGATGTTCCACGCCAACGCATGGGGCTGGCCCTACGCCGCCTGGCTCGCCGGAGCCGATCTGATCATGAACGGCCGCCATCTCTCTGTTCCCGACCTTGCCCGGATCATCAACGAGGAACAGCCCACCGCCGTCGCCGCGGTGCCCGCCCTCTGGAATGGGCTGCTGCACCACGGCGAGGACCACCCACTCGATCTCTCCAGCGTCCGACTGGCCGGCTGCGGCGGCTCCAGCCCCTCGCGCGCCCTGGTCGCCGCGTTCAAAGACAGGTACGGGGTGGGGCTGACACAGGGCTGGGGCATGACCGAGACCAGCCCGCTCGCCAGCTGGTCGGCGCCGCCGCGCGACACCGCCCCGGACGAGGAAGTCGACTGGCTGGTCAAGAGCGGCCGCCTGATGCCCCTCGTGCGGGTACGGCTCGTGGGCATGGACGGAACCGAGCAGCCCTGGGACGGCCGGTCCCTCGGCGAACTCCAGCTGCGCGGCCCCTGGGTGACCGGCTCCTACCTGCACAGCGAGAACACAGCCGACAAGTTCGACGACGGCTGGCTGCGTACCGGGGACCTCGGCACCATCGAGCCCGGCGGCTGGATCGTCGTACGCGACCGGCTCAAGGACGGCATCAAGAGCGGCGGCGAGTGGATCTCCACCGTCGAACTGGAGAACGCCATCGCCGCTCACCCGGCCGTCATCGAGGCCACCGTCGTCGGCGTCCCCGACCCCAAGTGGGACGAACGCCCGCTGGCCTGCGTCGCCCTCGCCGAAGGCACCGCCGTCACCCCGACCGAGCTGCGGGAGTTCCTGGAGGGGCGGGTCGCCCACTGGTGGATCCCGGAACGATGGACGTTCGTGGATGCCGTCCCCAAGACCAGCGTCGGCAAGTACGACAAGCGGGCCGTACGGCGGATGTACCACGACGGCGAGATGCGGATCGAGAACGGCGGAGCGAACACATGAGCCGCGGCAGTGACCTCAGCCGAGCCCCGGACACGACCCGGAGCGCGACCGGACCGCTCGTGGGCCTGCGCGTCCTGGAGATCGCCAGCATGGCTCCGGCTCCCTTCGCGTGCACTCTGCTGGCCGACCTGGGGGCGGAGGTGCTGCGCGTCGACCGTGCCTCGGACGTCGACCCGGAGACGTACCGCTCCACCGACCCGCTGGCCCGGGGACGGCGTTCCCTTGCCGTCGACCTGAAGCATCCGGAGGGCATCGCTCTGGTCAAACGCCTCGCGGCTCGCGCCGACGTACTGGTCGAGGGTTTCCGCCCTGGGGTCGCCGAGCGCCTCGGCATCGGCCCGGACGACTGTCGGGCCGTCAACTCCCGCCTGATCTATGCCCGGATGACCGGATGGGGGCAGACCGGACCACTCGCTCCCCGCGCCGGGCACGACATCAACTACATCGCGGTCGCCGGTGCGTTGGGCCTCATGGGTCCGGCCGACCGACCCCCCGTGCCGCCGGTGAACCTCGTCGGGGACTTCGGCGGCGGCGGCATGCTGCTGGCGGTCGGCGTCCTCGCCGCGCTGTACGAGCGGGAGCGCTCGGGCCGGGGCCAGGTCGTCGACGCGGCCATGGTGGACGGAGCCGCTCTGCTCACCACAGCGCTGCACGGACTCCGCGCGGCAGGCGCGTGGCCGGGCGAGCGGGGCGAGAACCTCCTCGACGGCGGGGCGCCCTTCTACACGACGTACGAGACCGCCGACGGCGGGTACGTGGCGGTCGGCCCGCTGGAAGAGAGGTTCTACGCCCAACTCCTCACCGGACTCGGGCTGGACCAGGACTCCGACCTGCCCGGGCAGTACGAGCGTGAACGCTGGCCCGAACTGCGGCAGCGGCTGGCCGCCGCCTTCAAGGAACGCACCCGCGACGAATGGGCCGACCACTTCGTGCACACCGACGCCTGTGTGACCCCGGTACTCACCCCATGGGAGGCCCACAACCACCCGCACAACGCGGCACGTTCGGTCTTCGTGGAGTCGGGTGGCGTACGCCAGCCCGGACCGGCGCCGCGCTTCGACCGGACTCCGGGCGCCGTGCAGGGGCCGCCGCCCGTGCCGGGGCGCGACACCCGTACTGCCCTCGCCGACTGGGGCGTCGACACACCGGAGGCCGACCGCCTGCTCGCGTCGGCGGCGGTTGTCCAGCACCCGCGCACCGGAGAGAGCCGATGAGGCTCGGTCTGAGCATGGGTCACTGGGGCCGCGACGGCGGCACCGACATGCTGCGGCTGGCCGTGGAGGCGGAGCGCCTGGGCTACTCGGTGGTGTGGGCCTCGGAGGCCTACGGCTCGGACGCGGTCACCGTGCTCTCCTGGCTCGCAGGCCGCACCACCCGTATCGGCCTCGGCTCGGCGGTGATGCAGATCCCGGCCCGCACCCCGGCGATGACCGGTATGACGGCCGCGACGCTGGACACTCTGTCCGAGGGCCGGCTCCACCTGGGGCTCGGTGTGTCAGGGCCGCAGGTGTCCGCCGGCTGGCACGGCGTCGAGTTCAGCCGGCCGCTGGCCCGCACCCGCGAGTACATCGACGTCGTACGCTCCGTCCTCCGCCGCGAACGGGTCCGCCACGACGGCGACCACTACCCGCTGCCACTGCCCGGACCGGACGGCCGCCCCGGCAAACCGCTCCAGCTGATCATCCACCCGGTGCGGGACGAGATCCCCGTCTATCTCGCGGCCGTCGGCCCGCGCAACATCCGCCTCGCCGGAGAGATCGCGGACGGCTGGCTCGCCCTGTTCCACGCCCCGTCCCATGCGGACGAGAACCTCGCGCAGCTCAGGGAAGGACGCGGGGAACGCGGCCTCGACGACTTCGACATCGTCGCCAGTGTGCCGGTGTCGGTCGGCCACGACCTGGACGCCTGCGCCGACCGCGTACGGGACAACGCGGCGCTCTACGTCGGCGGGATGGGCAGCCGGGAGAAGAACTTCTACAACGCCCAGGCGCGCAACATGGGTTACGAGAAGGAGGCGCAGGCCGTCCAGGACCTGTATCTGTCCGGCGACGCCATGGGCGCCGCCGCCGCGGTGCCGTTCGGGCTCCTCGACGAGACCAGCCTGCTCGGCCCCGTCGACCGGATCGCCGACCGCCTCGCCGCCTTCGCCGCCGGCGGTGTGACCACGCTGTCCGTCATTCCCTACGGCGACACGTACACAGAGCGCGCCGCCACGCTGGCCACCGTCACCGAGGCGCTGGATCGCTCCGGTCTCGCCACATAACCAGGCCGCACCACCACAAGGAGCACCACGTGCAGCGCACGCTCTACGACCAGGACCACGAGGACTTCCGGGACGTAGTACGGGAGTTCGTCGTCCGCGAGGTCGTCCCGCACCAGCAACGCTGGGAAGCGGAGCGCCTCATCGACCGGGGGGTGTGGCGCGCCGCCGCGAAGCAGGGGCTGTTGGGCCTCGCCGCGCCCGAGGAGTACGGCGGTGGCGGACAGGCCGACTTCCGCTACCGCACCGTGGTGATGGAGGAGTTCGCCAAGGCCGGCGCCGCGTCGCTGGAGTCCGGGTTCAGTGTCCAGGACGACATCGTGCTGCCGTACTTCCTTGACCTCGGCACCGAGGAGCAGAAGCGGCGCTGGGTGCCCGGGATGTGCGCGGGAGAGACGATCACGGCCATCGCGATGACCGAGCCGGGCGCCGGCAGCGATCTACAGGGCATTCGCACCACGGCCATCCGGGACGGCAACGTATGGGTACTCGACGGTGCCAAGACCTTCATCAGCAACGGCATCCAGGCCGACCTCGTCATCGTTCTGGCCCGGACCGACCCGACAGCCGGTGCCCGCGGCATGAGCCTGTTCGTCGTCGAGCGCGACATGCCCGGCTTCACCCGCGGCCGCAAGCTCGACAAGATCGGACTGCACGCGCAGGACACCGCCGAGCTGTTCTTTGACTCCGTACGCGTCCCGGCCGCCAACCTCCTCGGCAGCGAGGGACGCGGTTTCATGCACCTTATGGAGCGGCTGCCGCGCGAGCGGATGTCGATCGCGGTGTGGGCGCAATGCGTCACCGAGACGGCACTTGAGCAGACGCTCGACTACTGCACCGGGCGAACCGCCTTCGGCAAGCCGGTCGCCGACTTCCAGCACAGCCGCTTCCTGCTGGCCGAACTGTCCACCGAGTCCGACATCACCCGCGTCTACCTGGACCGCGCCATCGAGGCTCTCAACGACGGCACACTGACCGCCGTGGACGCGGCGAAGGCCAAGTGGTGGGCCACCGAACTCCAGACGAAGACCGTCGACCGCTGCCTCCAGCTCCACGGGGGCTACGGCTACACCGCGGAGTACGCCATCGGGCGGGCCTATCTCGACGCCCGGATCCAGACCATCTACGGCGGGACCACCGAGATCATGAAGGAGATCATCGGCCGCGACCTCGCTGCCACGGCGACCCCGAAGGCAGAGCTTTGATGCGGCTCAGGCGCAACCACCGGCCCCGCGCACGCCGAACAGCTCGACCCCGGGCGGGACTACGAGGAGATCCCCCCATCTCCACGGCCTACGAGTTCCCCTGGGACACGGTCCAGGTCCCAGCTTCGCCCTCGACCGCGCCTTCGCCGCCCCCAGCATCGGCCAACTCCTGCGACAGTGGCCAGCAGCGTCAGGATTGTCGGCACCGTGGTCTCGAAGTCCTTCGCGCGTACATGGGTGACGGTGATATCAGAGGGGCAACGGCGGCGATGTGCGGAATGCATCGCCGAACACCGTGACTACCAAACCCTCTGCAGCCAGTGGTGGAAGGGCGTAGGTGTCCAACGTTTCGGAAAACCTGGCGTGCCGTGAGAGGACTTGCACGGTCTTGGGATCATGCTTACCCGAAGTGCCGAGCGTGGAGGTGTAGAAGCGCTTGCGGTGGTGGAAATGGGTGCCTTCAGGGAGACCTGCCAGGACGATGACCTTCCCCCATTTCCGATTGAAGTCGCTGCGCTGAACGGGCCGTCCGTAACGGTTCGGCACGATGAGATTCTCGTCTGCTGGTTCCACATGGCCGCGAGACCGACGTTTGCGCGCGGTGTCCCGGGAGAGCGGCTCTGGCCCGGCGAAGCAGGTCACGTGCGCCGTCAGCCGCTCGATCAGGAAATGATCCACGGGCAACGTCGCGTAACTGGACTTTGTTTTGAGTGGCGCGGCTTTACCCTGCTGCCGCTGCTCCTGGACGTAGAGGCGATTCTCCCGCCAGCCGACACGTGCTCGTGTCAGTCCCAGAGCTTCGCCGGTGCGCAGCCCTGCGCACGCGCCAAGCCACACCAGGACTTCAAAGCGCGGCTCGATCTTCCGCATGGCAGCGGCGGCCAAGGCCACCTGCTCGGGAGTCAGGGCGACTTCATGGCCGTCTTCGATCTCGGGAAGCTCGACGCGGGCCACGATGTTTGCGGGCAGCGGAACGTCTTCATCCAGCATGTAGTGCATGAGAATGCGCCAGGTTTTGAAAATCGCGACGACTGTACGCGGGGGCTCGCTGACTTCGCTGCTGAGTCTTCGCCCCGTGGCTGACCCGAGGCGGGTTGTGCGGACGGTGCCCTTGCCGAGAGCTCCGTCCGTGCAGTTCAGGCCGTATGTCGGTACTCGTGGAGGGTGCTGCCGAGGTGGTCACGTCGGCGTATGTCGAGGTGGGTGAGCTGCTCCGAATCGGTGATCGGTGGGGGCAAGGCGTGCAGTGGTCGGGCGCGCCGCCTGAGCGCGCGGCCGGTCCGTGCAGCAGCACGGCGTAGGCCGTCCTCTCCGCCTCGACTTGGCCCGGATCTCATGGAAGGTGATGCCCCGGAACTCCGGGGTGTCGAAGGTACGGGTGATCACCGCGTCCGCGCCGAACAGCGCGGCGTCCCTGGCGGGATTCCCTGTGGGGTCCCCTGTGAGGTTCTCCCAGCGCATGAGGCCTCCTCGGTAGCACTGACCACAGAATAGAACACATGTTCCCTTGATCGTGCGACCTGGTATTCGGCGACCCTGGCGGCGCCCTACGGGGACCCCGATTTGGGTGGCCCGGCCGGGGGGTGGTTGGCTGGCCGCACACCCCGAGAAACCAAGTGCTGGAGGAAGTGCAATGGCGCAGGTCGAGGCCACGACTGAACGGGTCATCGCGGCGGACGCGGAGGCGGTGTTCGACGCTCTGGCCGACTACACCGGCACGCGCGCGAAGCTGCTGCCCGAGCACTTCAGCGAGTACGAGGTGCGCGAGGGCGGCGACGGCGAGGGCACCCTCGTCCACTGGAAGCTCCAGGCCACCAGCAAGCGCGTCCGTGACTGCCTGCTCGAGGTGAGCGAGCCCACCGACGGCGAGCTCGTCGAGAAGGACCGCAACTCCTCGATGGTCACCACCTGGCGCGTCACCCCCGCCGGCGAGGGCAAGTCGCGCGTCGTCGTCACCACCGTCTGGAACGGCGCGGGCGGAATCGGCGGTTTCTTCGAGAAGACCTTCGCGCCCAAGGGCCTCGGTCGGATCTACGAACTGGTGCTCGCCAAGCTCGCCGCCGAGGTGGAGAAGTAGCCCTCAAAGGCGACTTCACGGGGTGCGCGGCCCAAGAGGCAGATCTCCAGGGCGCGTTGTAGTCCTCACCGGTTCGAGTGGATCTCTTCGTCGCGGGGCGTTACGCCGTAACTCGTCGCGCTTGCCAGCAGTTGTCGCGTAAGCGGGAATTGTGCGGGTAGGCGCGACGAGGGAGCGGTACGTGGGCGGGATCACTCTGGTGAAGGACGAACCGGCTGCCGCACCCCCGCAGGACCGCACGCCACCGGCCGTCGAGCCCGCCCAACTGGGGCCGCGCCAGATCCGGTTGGTCTTCGTCGGGCTCATGCTCGCGCTGCTGCTCGCGGCGCTGGAGCAGATGATCGTGGCCACCGCGCTCCCGAAGATCGTCGGTGAGCTGCACGGCCTGGACAAGATGTCCTGGGCGATCACCGCCTATCTGCTCACCTCCACCGTCGGACTCCCCGTCTACGGCAAGCTCGGCGACCTCTTCGGCCGCAAGGGCGTCTTCCAGTTCGCGATCGTCGTCTTCGTGATCGGCTCCGCGCTCGCCGGCTGGTCACGCACCATGGACCAGTTGATCGCCTTCCGCGCGCTCCAGGGCGTCGGCGCGGGCGGCCTCATGATCGGCGTGCAGGCGATCATCGCGGACATCGTGCCGCCGCGTGAACGCGGCCGCTTCATGGGCCTGATCGGCGCCGCCTTCGGCCTCGCCTCCGTCGCAGGCCCGCTCCTCGGCGGCTATTTCACGGACCACCTCACCTGGAGGTGGTGCTTCTACATCAACGTGCCCTTCGGCCTGCTCACCCTGGCCGTGGTCACCGTCGTACTGAAACTGCCCAAGCCCCGCACCAGAGCGCGCCTCGACGTGCTGGGCGCGCTGCTGCTCGCCGCCGCGTCGACCTGCCTGGTCCTGCTGACCAGTTGGGGCGGCACCGAGTACGCGTGGGGCTCGCGGGTCATCCTGGGGCTCGGCGCGGGCGCGCTCGCAGCGACGGTCCTCTTCCTCGTCGCCGAGCACTTCGCGGCCGAACCCATCATCCCCTTGCGGCTGTTCAGGGACAGCGTCTTCAACATCACCGCGCTGGTCGGCCTGGTGGTCGGCGTCGCGCTGTTCGGCGCGGCCAGCTATCTGCCGACGTTCCTGCAGATGGTGGACGGGGCCTCGGCGACCGAGTCCGGGCTCCTGATGCTCCCCATGATGGGCGGCATCGTCGGCGCGTCGGTCATCTCCGGGCAGCTCATCAGCAAGACCGGGCGCTACAAGGTCTATCCGATCCTCGGCGGTGCCCTGTCGGTCGTCGGCATGTGGCTGCTGTCCCGGCTCGAAGTCGACACACCGAGGCTGCACTACAGCATCTGGATGGCGGTGCTGGGCGCGGGAATCGGCATGGTGATGCCGGTGCTCGTCCTCGCCGTACAGAACTCCGCGCGCCCGGCCGACCTCGGCACCGCGACCAGCGCCAACAACTACTTCCGGCAGATCGGCGGCAGCGTCGGAGCCGCCATCTTCGGCACACTCTTCGCCAACAGGCTCGCCGACGAACTCGCCGACCGCCTCCCCGCGCGCGGGGGCACCGGAGCCCCGGACTCCGAGTCACTCACCCCGCAGCTCGTGCACGCGATGCCGGCCGCCCTGCGCGACACCTACGTCGGGGCGTACGCGGAAGCCATGCCGCGGATCTTCCTCTACCTCGTGCCGGTGCTCGTCCTCGGCCTGCTCATCGCCTTCTTCCTCAAGGAGAAACCGCTGGTGTCCTACAACGCCCCCACCACCGACGCCGAGTCCGCACCGCTCACCCAGATCCCGCAGGCCCGCACCTCGTACGCCGCCGGGATCCCCGTCTGCGGCACGGTCCAGCACCCCGACGGCACCGTCGTGCCGCGCGCCGCCCTCACCCTCATCGACATCGCGGGACAGCAGATCGGACGGGGCGCCAGCGGCGAGGACGGGCGGTACGCGCTGTCCACGCCGGGATCGGGGTCGTACGTCCTGATCGCCGCGGCGGGAGGCCACCAGCCGCAGGCCGTCTCGGTGACCGTCGGCGAACGCCCCGTGGAGCTCGACGTCGTGCTCGGCGGAGCGGGACGCCTCGCCGGAAGCGTGCTGACCGCGGACGGCACCCCGGTGCGCGAGGCCATCGTCACGCTCACCAACGTCCACGGTGAGGTGGTCTCCACCACCCGCAGCGGACGCGAAGGGGGCTATGTCATCACGGAGTTGGTGGCAGGCGAGTACACCCTCGCCGCCAGCGCGCCCGCCTTCCGCCCGGCCGCGCTCCCCGTCAGCGTGCAGGCCGCCCGCGAGACCCGCCAGGACGTCGAGCTCGCGGGCGGCGCCGTGCTGCGCGGCACCGTGCGGGCCGGCGGCGGACGCCCCGTCGAGGACGCGCGCGTGACGCTCCTGGACGCCGCCGGCAATGTGGTGGACACGCTCACCACCGGCGCTGACGGAACGTTCCGGTTCGTCGACCTGTCCTCCGGCGAGTACACCGTCATCGCGGCGGGCTATCCGCCGGTGGCCACCGTGCTCCAGGTCGCGGGAGGTGGCAGGACGGAACGCGACCTGCAACTGGGGCACGAGGACTAGTCATTGCGGAGGGCTGAGGAGTACTGCGGAGTGCCGCGGAGTCCTTGAGGCGCCGGGCCTTACTCGCGAGTTCAATTCCGGTGTTGCCACACATCGCAACGGGTCGCCGCCGTACGGTAGTGATGGCGGCACAGATCTTGCGGAACCGTGGGGAGAGAGGGCCTGGGCCATGGACCGTGGCACCGAAACGGGCGCAGCTCCCAGTCGCGGAGCTGGGGACGGCGCAGTGGAGCACGCCGCCGTCGGCCGCATCCCGCTGGCCGTGGTGGTCGTGGACCGTGACGGCCTGGTCTCGCACTGGAGCACCGGCGCCAGGCGCCTGTTCGGCGCCTCCAAGGAAGACGCGGTGGGCCGCCCCGCGGTCGATCTGCTCCCGGTCTCCGGCGCACTGCCCGACGATGAGGAAACGGCGCCCTACGGGGCGTACGCGGCGTACGACGGACTCGGTCCCGACCTGGAGTCCTCACTCGACGGGCGGCTCTCCTACCCGGCCGCCGGGCGCGCCCGGCTCACGGTGAGCGGACCCGACCGGGTGGACGTGCTGTGGTGGGCGTACCCGCTGGTGGGCCCCGGTCCGGAGCGGCTGCTGGTGCTGGCCGCCGACGCGGGCGCGATGCGCCACGAGGGCCACGATGACGTCGAGGCGGCCGTCGAGCGCATCGCGCCCGGCTTCGCCCTGCACACCGACTTCCCCGGTGCCGGGGAGCTGGCCCGCGGACTGCCCGAGATCCTGCCCAGCATGAGTGTGGGCGAGGGCGCCCGGATCGTCGCGCAGGTCCTCGAACTGGGCTATCCCGTCCTGGAGTTCAGCCAGAACGACCGGGTGCCCGTCACCCCGGACTGGGGCGTGCCCCGGCGCGCCGAGCGCAAGGCGCGCCGCGAGCGGGCGGCCAGGGCGGTGGCCACGGGCGAACCCCTGCCGATCGACGTCCAGGACGAGCGCGAGGACCTCGAATACGTCGCCGTACGCGAGCGCCTGGAGTTCCTCAACGAGGTCAGCGGACGCATCGGCACCTCGCTCGACCTGGCGCAGACCATCCTTGAGGTCAGCCGTGCCGTGGTGCCGCGCTTCACCGATGTGGCGGGCACCTACCTGCGCGAACAGGTCGTCGCCGGCGAGGGGTTCAATGAAGGTGTGCCCGACACGACCACCATGTGGCACCGCGTCGCGCTGGAGCACACGGACGAGCCGGGGCGCTGGGACGACGTCGTGCCGGTCGGCGAGGCCATGCCC
This sequence comes from Streptomyces sp. NPDC093544, assembly GCF_040683495.1. Taxonomy (NCBI): domain Bacteria; kingdom Bacillati; phylum Actinomycetota; class Actinomycetes; order Kitasatosporales; family Streptomycetaceae; genus Streptomyces; species Streptomyces sp. NPDC093544. The sequence continues at coordinate 95,954 of NZ_JBFBEA010000019.1, forward strand.
TTCCCGGCGCACACACCGTTCTTCCAGTGCATGACCACCGGCGAGCCCGTCCTCGTGCCGCGCATCAGCGAGCAGATGGGACACATGATCGCCGCGCAGTTCGAGAAGCGCGACATCAGGCCGCTCATCACCCACCGCTCCATGCTGGTCGTCCCCCTGAAGGCCCGCAATGTGGTGCTCGGCTTCATGATCCTGCTGCGCCACCCCGAGCGGGTCGAGTTCAACGACATGGACCGCGTGACCGGCGCCGAACTGGCCGCCCGCGCAGGGCTCGTACTCGACAACGCGCGCATGTACACGTACCAGGAGAGTGTCGCGGAGACCCTCCAGGACAGCATGCTGCCGCACATCGCGCCCCGCATGGCCGGCTGCGACATCGCCACCCGCTATCTGCCCGGCACCCTGCTCGGCCGGGTCGGCGGCGACTGGTTCGACTCCGTGAAACTGCCCGGCTCGCGGACCGCCCTGGTCGTCGGCGACGTGATGGGGCACGGCCTCAACTCCGCCGCGATGATGGGCCAGTTGCGCACCGCCGTCCAGACCATGGCCGCGCTCGATCTGCCGCCCGCCCAGCTCCTGCGCAACCTCGACGACCTCGCCCAGCGGCTCGGCGACAACTACCTCGCGACCTGCCTGTACGCCGTGTACGACCCCATCGCCGGCGAACTGCACATGGGCAACGCCGGCCACATCCCACCCGTCATCGTGCGCGCCGCGGACGGCCGCAGCGACCTGCTCGACCTGCCGACGGGCGCGCCCATCGGAGTCGGCGGGGTGCCCTTCGAGGCGGTACGCGTGCGCGTGGAGCCCGGCGACCGACTCGTGATGTGCACCGACGGACTGGTCGAGGTACGCGGCGAGGACATCGGTGTCGGCCTCGCCACGCTCTGCGAGTCCGCCGCCCACCCGGCCGCGTCCATGGACGACGCCTGCGACACCATCATCCGCGCGCTCAACACCCGCGGCGGCCGCAAGGACGACGTGGCGCTGCTGATGGCCCGCCTCAACGGCATCGAACCCGAGGACGTCGCCGAATGGCGGCTCGCGCTCGACCCGATCGAGGCGGGACGGGCACGCGCCGTGGTCCGCGAGCAGCTCCACGTGTGGGGGCTGGCCGCGCTCGCCGACCCGGCCGAGCTGATGGCCGGCGAGCTGGTCACCAATGCCGTACGGCACGCCCACAGCCGCCACATCCAGCTGCGCCTGGTGCGCGGCGAGACACTGCTGTGCGAGGTGGACGACGACGACCACACGCTGCCGACCCTGCTCAGCGCCGGTCCCGACGACGAGTTCGGGCGTGGCCTGCGTGTCGTCAGTACGCTGGCCCGCGAGTGGGGGACGAGCCGTACGAGCGCCGGCAAGACCGTGTGGTTCGAACTGACGCTGCCGCGAGGTCGTTAGCCGCCCGATAAGTTCGGGGCGTGCGGGGCGGTCCGCGGGGCGCCCACCGGCGTGCGCATGTCGAGTGAGCGTGAAGGAATGCGCTATGCGCTTGTGGCTGTAACCAGGGCGCGATAGACCGATCTGGCTCCGTCTTCTTGACGGTCGGCGTCGTAACCTGGGGAGTTGGGCATGAGCGTGACGAGTCGGTACAGAGAGGCCTGGGAGGGCTTCTGGCGCGAGGCCCCCGACGAACAGGGGGCGGTCTTCTGGGACGCGGAGCCCGTACTGACCGCCGGTATGCATCTCGCCCGCTTCGAACCGCGCATGGTGGACTTCGAGTTGCCCCTGGTGGACCTGGGCTGCGGCAACGGCACACAGACACGGTTCTTCGCCGAACGTTTCACCCGGGTCGTCGGCGCCGACATCTCGTCCGCCGCGCTCGACCACGCACGCATCGCCGATCCGGCGGGCACAGCCGAGTACCGGCTGCTCGACTCCGCCGAGAAGAGCGAGGTCGAGGCGCTGCACGCGGAACTCGGCGACGCCAACGTCTACATGCGGGGTGTACTCCACCAGTGCGAGGCCGATGACCGGCAGGACCTCGTCGATGGCATCGCGACACTCATCGGGGAGCACGGCCGGGCCTTCCTGGTCGAGCTGTCGGAGAACGCGCGCCCCGTCCTGATGGGCCTCGCCCAGAGCCCCGAGGGACCACCGCCCAAGCTGCGGCCGGTCCTCGCGCACGGGATCGTCCCCGGCGAGGTGGCGGACGCGGCAGTGCCGGTCTACCTGGGCGCCGCCGGTCTGACGGTGCTCGGGAGCGGTGAACTCCCGCTCATCACCACGGAGTACACGCCCGACGGAACACGGATCGAACTGCCGTCGACGTGGCATTTGGTGGGACGTACGGGCTGAAAGGCCCACCTTCGCGAAGTCGGCGCGTGCGGATCCTGCGAGCTCCGCGCGCGCCGACGTGCTCGGGCCCACAGGACGAGAGACCCTTTGCTGTCGCCTTGCCCTTGCGCCGGTATCCGTCCGGTTGGCTTGGAGGCGACGTCTGGCCCTGATTCGGGTGGGGTAGGAACCACCCGAAAACACCAGACTCTACGACGCGTATTGGTACTTGGTCTCGTGGTGTGACCGCCCGGACCAGGACGGGGGTCCAACCGGTGACGAATACCGGGCGAGGAGTGCTTGAAGGCGCGTTCGCTCTGTTGAGCGCGCTCGAAGATGCGGGCGAGGCGAGGCTGACCGCGCTCGCTTCAGTCAGCGGGTTGCCGAAGAGCAGTGCCCACCGGCTACTTGACCAACTGGTCGCACTGGGGGCGGTTGAGCGTTCATGGGGCGTGTACCGGATGGGCCCGCGGATCTTCCGGCTGGGCCGCGCCTGGCAGCCGTATCCAGGTCTGCGGGCCGCATCGAACGGGACCGTACGGTGGCTGGCGGAGACCACCGGCGCGACCGTGGCGATCTGTGTGCTGCACGAGGGCCGCACGATGGCGGCGGCCGGACTGCCGGGAGAGGTCGCCGAGCTGGCGCCCATGCGGCCGGGCGAGACCTGGCCGGCGATGACCGCCGCGGGCAAGGTGCTGCTGGCGGGCGCGCCGGCGGGGCTGCCGCTCGACCCGTTGCCGGGGCCCTGGCGGCGGACCGCACAGGAGATCCGGGAGCGCGGCGCGGCCTTCGACCGCGAGGAGCTGGTCCCAGGGGTGGCCTGCGTGGCCGTTCCGTTGCACGGGCCGCGCGGCGAGCTGATCGCGTCACTGGTCGCGATGGTGCCGGCCGGCCGCAAGCTGGAGACGATGGCGGAGACTCTGACCCTGTCGACCCGCGTGATCGAAGAGGGCCTGCGCCGTGTTCCGCGTCAGGCCACACGACCGGTCCCGCGCAGGGTCCCTCTCCCTCCGGAGCAGCGAGGGGCCTCGGCGGCACCGCGACCAGGCCTGGGGTCAAGGCAACCCGATGTCAAGCCGTGTTGACGTCAAGCCGGTCCTACGCCAGGCCAGTCCGATGTCAGGAAAAAGCCACCACGTTAACCCCAATGGTGTACTCCCGTCCCGCTGAGCGGAATGCTGCTCGACACTCCCAACGTGTTCTCCAGTCGCCGGTCCGGCTTTGAGATCCGGACGTACCGGTTGTGACGCGCCCGGCTCCCGCCACGTGAAACATGAGGGAAACGGGTGCTTCCTACACTCCGGCACATGCATCTGACAGTCCTTGACGCCCCCACCGAGTGGAGCCGGTTCACCGAGGGTTCCATCGAACGCAGGATGCTGCTCGCCCTCGGCGAACGGCTCGGTACGCCGATCCGTCCGAAGCCGCTCATGCTGCCCGACGGCAACCGCGTCGAGGTCGAGGGGATCGACACCGCGGGCCGCGTGCTCGTCCAACTCGTCTGCAATCAGGGCGCCTACAAACCCGCTTACCGCAACAAGGTCATGGCGGACATGTTCAAGCTGCTCTGGCTGCGTGACTCCGTGCCGACGGCCGAGCGCGCGGTGCTCCTGGTCACCGAGCTGATCGTGCAGGCGCTCGGCGGCTGGGTGGCACTCGCGGCGGCGGACCTCGGGATCGAGATCTACGTCTTCGACGGCAGCAAGGTCGCCGCTCTGCGACGTCGAACGTAAAGTCCGCGAAACACACAGCGGCAGTGAGCCGAAACAGAAGGCTCCTACGGTCGAAGGCACCAAAGCGGATTTCCGCGTGACAGTCCCCCGCACTCGCCACGCACGCTCTCCGACTTCCAGGATCGGGCCCACGTGCTCGCGACATGGATGGGAGCGTGAAGGTGTCTGGTACGCCAGCGCTTGAACTGCGGTCGGTGCACCGGGTCTACGGATTCGGGTCGTCCGCGACCAATGCCCTCGACGACGTCCAACTGACTGTGCAGCCAGGCCGTTTCGTCAGCCTCATCGGCCCCAGCGGCTGCGGCAAGTCGACACTGCTGCGCCTCGTCGCCGGTCTTGAGCAGCCCGACCGAGGAGAGGTCCGGGTGCACGGCGTCCCACCGGCGAAGGCGTGCGCCGCCAAGATGATCGGTCTGGTGCCGCAGAGCCCGGCGTTGCTGCCCTGGCTGTCCGTGCTCCGGAACGTCACGCTGCCGCAGAAGATCAACAAAGGTGCCGCCAGGCGCCGCGAGCACATCGCCGACCTTGTCGAGCGGAGGGCCGCGCCGTCCGCCCCCGACATGCGGGAACTCCTGGTCAAAGCGGGTCTCGGCGAGGCCATGCACAAGCTCCCGGCACAGTTGTCCGGCGGTATGCGGCAGCGGGCCGCGATCGTACGTGCCTTCGGCCTGCGGCCCGACGTACTCGTCATGGACGAGCCCTTCTCGGCGCTCGACGAATTCACTCGCGAGAGCCTGCAGGACCAACTCCTCGACCTCTGGGACGAGTTGAAGACGACGGTCCTGTTCGTCACGCACTCCGTCTCCGAGGCTGTCCGGCTCTCCGACACCGTGATCGTCATGGCCCCGAGCCCCGGCCGCATCGTGGAGAGCATCGACATCGACCTGCCCCGGCCACGCCGCGAACGCCTCTTCGGGGAACGCCGCTTCCACGAGTACGAGGACCTGGTCAGAGACCGGCTGCGCCATGCCTGGCACGCCGAAGCCGCGTGAGCGGAGGGCGAGGAGATGACCGTAGCTGAGGAACGCACCACCCCGGCCAGGGTGATGGAGCCGCGCGTCGAACCGTCGCGCTTCAGCCTCAGCCACCCGAAGTCCCGGATCGCGTGGATCCGCCCGTCCGTCTGGCTGCCGCTGCTGGTGATGCTGGCGGTCCTCGCCGCTCTCTGGCAGTGGGGAGCCGAGGAACTGCCCTACCTGCTGCCGCCGTTGTCGGACGTCGGCAGTTCGCTCGCCTCGGAGTTCGGCTATTACGTCGACAACGCCATGGTCACTCTGGGCGAGGCGGTGTCCGGCCTCGCGATGGGGTTCGTCGCCGCGTTCGTCCTCGCGGTGCTGACCAGCGAACTCCCTCTGGTACGCCGGGCGGTCATGCCGATCGCGGTCGTCCTCAACGTCACCCCGCTCGTGGCGATCGCTCCGGCGCTGGTCGTGGCCTTCGGCTTCGGTCCGCTGCCCAAGCTCATCATCGCCGGGCTTATCTGCTTCTTCCCGATCCTCATCAACACCGCTGCCGGTCTACGGTCCGTGCCGCTGCAGGTGCTGCAGGTGTACCAGACGATGCGCGCCGGCCGCATCGAGCTGCTGTGGCACGTGCGCATCCCCCACGCCCTGCCGTTCCTGTTCGCGGCGCTGCGCATCGTCTTCCCGCTGTCGATCGTCGGCGCCGTGGTGGCCGAGATGTCGGCGGCAGGGGCGACCGGCGGCCTCGGCACCGCGATCAGCGTGGCCTCGTCGATGAACCAGCTGCCGGTCGTATACGCCTCGATCCTCGTCCTCGCGGTCATGGGCGTGCTGCTGCTGCTCGTCGTGACGCTGGTCGAACGCCGTGTGCTCCATTGGCACGACAGCGCACACAACTGACTCCCCCCTCACATCGCTTGGCCCCGTGACCCGCGAAGGCCGGGCGCTCGGCGACCCATGCCCTATGCCCTCACCACCACCAATCCCCGGCGGCCATCGCCAGTTTGGAGTCACCCATGCGGCAGCGCCTCATCAGATCCGGGCTCGCTTCCCTCGCCGCCGTCGCGCTGACGGCCGGTGTCGCGGGATGCGGCGCGGACTCCGGCGACAGCACCTCTACGGGCTCGGAGGGCTCCGCCATCTCCGCCGAGCGCTGCGCCGAGAACAAGTCCGCCGGCAAGATCACTTACCTGTCGGGCTACCAGTACCAGTCGTCCGCGTCGATCCTCGAGTACATCGCCGCGAGCAAGCTGGGCTACTTCAAGGACCTCTGCCTCGATGTCGCCCTGCAGCCCGGCTCCGGCGACACGGCACAGAACACCAAGCTGCTCGCCAGTGGAAAGGCGACCGTGAGCCCGGTCTCCGAGCAGGACGTCATCCAGGCCCGGGCCAACGGGATCGACATCACGGGTATCTCCTCGTACTCGGACGCGGGCCTCGATGTCCTGATGACGAACAAGGACATCACCGACCTGACCCAGCTCGACGGCAAGGTTGTCGGCCACAAGGGCTACGTTCCCGCCGCCGTCGAGGCGATGATGGTCAAGGCCGGGGTCAAGTGGGACTCGCTCAAGCTGGTCAAGCAGGGTTACGACCCTTCCGTACTGCCGCGCAAGCAGGGTGGCCTCGAAGCGCTCACGGGATTCATCTCGAACGAGCCCAACCAGCTCAAGGCGGCCGGTGACGACGTCACCGTGTGGAAGCCGATCGACTACGGCGTCCCGAGCTCGCTCGGCGCGATGGCGGTGAACCCGGCGTTCGCCAAGGCGCACCCGAACACCGTCGAGGACATCCTGCGCGCCGCGCTGCACGCGTACGACTACTGCTCCGCCAGCGAGGCGCACATCAGTCAATGCGTCGGCTACGCGGCCCAGTTGTCCGGCCCGACGTACGACAAGAAACTGAACTCGACCATCTGGAAGACCGAGACACAGGTCGTCAAGGACAACCCGACCGCGGGGCAGCCGCTGGGTGGCGTCGACCCCGACAACGTCGCCGAACTCGTCGACATGCTGCACCAGTTCGAGATCGTGCCGAGCAGCGTGACCGCCGCCAAGGCCAAGGGGTGGTTCGACCCCTCCTTCGTCAGCGCCATCTACACCGGCGACAAGCTCGTCTGGCCCGCGCCGTAGAGCCGTGGAAAGGCCCGCGCCGTAGAGCCGTGAAAAGCCGGTGAAAGAGCCGTGGAAAAGCCCCTGAAAGAGCCGTAGAAAGGCCCGCAACGTGCCCGCGAAAGAGTACGGAATCTTCCTCCCCATCGGGAACGGCGGATGGATGCTGTCCACGACCGCACCGCATCCCGAGGCGACCTACGCCTTCAACAGGCGTGCCGCCCTGCACGCGGAGACCATCGGCCTCGACTTCATCATGTCGATGGCGAAGTGGCGCGGCTTCGGCGGCAGCACCGACCACTGGGGCCGCTCACTGGAGTCGATGACGATGATGTCGGCGCTCGCCGAGGCGACCAGCCGCGTCAAGATCTGGGCGACCCTGCACGCGAACATCCACAACCCCGCCCTCGCGGCGAAGATGTTCACCACCCTCCAGGACATCTCCGGCGGCCGCGCCGGCCTGAACATAGTCAACGGCTCCTACGCCGGGGAGTTCGAGCAATTCGGCGACTGGGACCCGGAGTTGACCCACGAGGACCGCTACCGGATGACGGAGCTGTGGACGGAGGCGGTGACCCGGCTGTGGACCGAGCACTCGGTCACCATGCGCACCCCGTACTTCGACCTCGTCGACTGTGAGTCCCGCCCGCATCCGGCCACCCGGCCGACCATCATCAGCGCGGGGCGGTCCGAGGACGCACGCCGCTTCCAGGCCAGATTCGCCGACGGCGCCTTCCTCGCCGCCGACAGCCTCGACGACATGCGGACGCTCTCGGCCGACGTGCACGCGCGGGCGAAGGCCAACGGGCGTGTTTGCAGGACGTATTCGATGCTCACCGTCGTGCAGGACGACACCGATGAACTGGCCGTCAAGAAGGTGAAGGAGTGGGGCGCGGGAGTCGACCGCGAGGCGCTCGCCCATATGCGGCACACCTGGGGCGTGCCCGAGGACCAGGCCCGTGCGTGGGCCGCCGGCGCCGACGGGGAGGCGGCCTTCCAGACCCCGTACGTCGCGGGTTCGGCCCGTACGGTCACCGAGCACATTGAGTACATCGTGCGGGAGGCCGACCTGGACGGACTCATGCTGATCTTCCCGGAGTACGACGAGGACATGCTGCTGTTCGGTGAGACCGTGCTGCCCGCGCTGCGCGCCCGCGACGAGGTGGCGGTCTGATGTCCGACCTGCGGGACAGACAACTCGCCCACCTCACCCGGCCCGAGAGCAGGCCCGCGCTCGTCGTGGTCGACGTGCAGCGGGACTTCGCCGATCCGGAGCGCCTGGCGGGATACGGCCTGACGGATGCCGCGCTGGCGACACTCGACAGGGTGGTCACCCGAATCGGCGACCTGGTCGACGCCGCGCGCGGTGCCGAAGTGCCCGTCATCTGGGTCGAGTTGGGCAGCGATCCGGCGCGGCCCTGGCGGTCGAGCAACTGGCTGCGCGGGGGCGACTACGACGCGCCCACCAGCCCGGACGAGCCGTGCCTCATCGGAACGCCCGGCGCCGAGTGGTACCAAATGCAGCCCGCGGAGGGCGAGTTGCGCGTGGTCAAACGCGGCTACAGCGGCTTCCTCGGCACCGATCTCGACGCGCGGCTGCGCGCGGCGGGCTGCGACTGGCTCACCGTCGTGGGCCTGACGAGCGAGTGCTGTGTGTACGCGACCGCGCAGGACGCCGCCCAACTGGACTGGCCCGTCGTCGTACCGCAGGACACGACGGCCGCCTACGACCACCACGTCAACGCCGCCGCCCTGTTCCAGCTGGGACTCAACGTGGCCCTGCTCAGCGAAGCCGACGAGGTAGTCGAGCTCTGGAAGAAGGCCGCACGGTGACCGGCATCCACATCGGCTACGACCTCTCCTTCACCCACACCGAGGGCGCTTGGGCACGCCAGGGCTCATGGGTCGGGCGGGACTTCCCGGACGTACGCATGTACATGGAACTGGCGCAGACCGCGGAACGGGCGGGCGTCGGCATGCTGTTCTTCGGCGACGGCAGCGGCGTACCCAGCACCTGGCGGGGGAGTATCGCGCCGGCCGTGGAGTGGGGCATCCAGTGGCCGCGCCACGACATGTCGCCGGTGATCGCGGCGATGTCCACGGTGACGGAGCGGATCGGCTTCGGACTGACGTACTCCTCGACGTTCATGCATCCCTTCTACGTCGCCCGGCTGCTGAACTCGCTCGACCATGTGACCGGCGGTCGTATCGCGTTCAACGTGGTCGCCTCGACGCGTGGCGCGGACGCGGCGAACTACGGGTTCGCCGAGCTGATGGACCACGATCTGCGCTACGAGCGGATGGAGGAGTTCATCGCGGTCTGCCGGGCGTTGTGGGACTCCGTGGCGCCGGACGCCATCGTCCGCGACCGGAGCACGGGCAGGTTCGCCGACCCGGCGAAGGTCCACCCCATCGATCACCGCGGGCGCTTCTTCACCGTCAAGGGCCCGCTCGCGTCCGTACCCGGGCCGCAGTACCACCCGCTCATCGTCCAGGCGGGCAACTCGGCCCGGGGCATCGCCGCTTCGGCCAAGTTCGCCGATCTCGTCTTCGGGTTCGGCGGCAACCTCGCCGGCCAGCAGCGCCACCGCAAGCTGCTCGACGAGGCACTCCTCGCCGAGGAGCGGGACCCGGCGCACGTGGGCATCCTCTGGGCGACCCAGGTGATCGTCGGCCGGACGAAGGCCGAGGCGCTGGCGCACCGCGACTCGGTGCTCGACTTCTGGAACGAGGAAACCGTCGCCACCTACCTTTCGCACAACGCCGGTTACGACCTCTCGACGCTTCCGGAATCCTTCCGGCTGGCCGAGCTGCACGACGAGATCGCGGCGGCCAACGCGAGTCCCGCGGGGCTCGTCGGATCACTCATCGCGGAGTTCGGCGAGGAACACACCATGAGCCGCGGGGAGTTCTTCGCGCACGGCCGCAGGAGGGCGACGGGCCTGGACCACAGCATCGTCGGCGACCCCGGCAGCGTCGCCGACGCGCTGGAGGAGAACTTCGCCGAGACCGGATCACGCGGCGGCTTCATGTTCTCCAGCCCGCTGGCGATGCCCTCCGGCTTCGCCGGGATCAGCGAACTGCTGCTGCCCGAACTGCGTCGCCGCGGTGCGCTCGCGCCGACGTACTCCGGTGCCACCACACTGCGCGAGAACCTGGCGGTGTGAGATGACCGGAGCCGCCGAGCGACGCGAGTGGCTCGCTCTCGGCAGCCTGTGCGCGGGGTTCTTCATGCTGCTCCTCGACAGCACCGTCACCTCGGTCGCGCTGCCCGCGCTGATCACCGGGCTGCACACCAGCGAGACCCTCGCGATCTGGGTCAACAGCAGCTACCTCATCGCCTACGCCGTGCCCCTGATCATCGCGGGACGGCTGGGTGACCGCTACGGCCATCGGCGCGTCCACCTGCTCGGACTCGGAGTCTTCACGCTCGGGTCGCTGCTGTGCGCGCTGGCCCCCACCGTCGAGGCGCTCATCGGATGGCGGGTGGCCCAGGGCATCGGTGCCGCGCTGATGACACCGCAGTGCCTCACCATCATCAAGGCGCTGTTCCAGCCGCCGCGGCTCGCCGTCGCGCTCGGCACCTGGGGCGCGGTCGGCGGAGCCGCGGTGGCCGTCGGGCCACTGCTCGGCGGCCTGCTCGTCGCCGTCGGCGGTTGGCCCGCGGTTTTCTGGGTCAACGTCCCGGTCGGCGTCGCCGCGATGTTCGCCGTGTCCGCGTTCGTGCCGGCCCTTCCCCGGCAAGAGGCCGGCATTGCGGTGTGGGCGATCTGCGCGAACGCGACCGGCGTCGGCGCACTCATACTCGGTATCCAGGGCACGGATGCCGCGAGCGCCAACGCGTTGGGCGTACCGCGCCCGCTGCTCGTCGTTGCCGGCGTGCTGATCGTCGCGGCCGTCGTCCGGCTGCAGCGTCGTGACGGACAGCGCGCGCTGGTACCGGTCGCGTTGCTGCACAGCCGCGGGTTCGTCACCGCGGCCTGGGGTGCCGCCGCCGCGGCCTTCTGCTCCGGCTCGGCCATGATCCCCCTGATGCTCTACCTCCAGCAGGAGCGCGGGCTCGCTCCGGGCGCGGCGGCACTCACCCTCGTACCGATGGGTGTGGTGTGCCTGCTCGGTGCGCCGGTCTCGGCCCGCCTCAACAACGGAATCGGGCTCCGTGCGGTCGCCGCCATCGGCTCTCTCGCGCTCGTCGTCTCCGTCGGAGCGTCGGCGGCGCTCGTCGCGACGGACGGGCCGGTCGCCGCGCTGACCGCCGTCTTCGGGCTGTACGGGGTGGCCAATTCGTTCGTCTGGTCACCGCTGTCGATCGCGGCGGTGACCGCGGTCCCTGCGGACGCTGTCGGTGCGGCGTCCGGAACCTTCAACGCCATGAAGCAACTCGGCGCCGTGCTCGGCAGCGCGGTCTGTGCCGTTCTGCTGGCCGGATTCGGCTACGCGGCCACCCTCGGCGGTCTCGCCGCGGTCGGGCTGGTCAGCGTTCTTGCGGCCGTGCTCCTCCGCGTCGACCAGCAAGGCGCCGGAACTCCCGCCGCGTCCAAGGCACTTACAGGAGTCGCACCATGAAGGCTGTCACCGTCGTCGACACCCACACCTGCCTGCTCAAGGTCCTCCTCGACCAGTTCCCCGCGCGGGGTCTCCACCAGCTCATACTCGGCACCGCGAAGACGAGGTCCGCACGATGACGGCAAGCGAAGGCTTCACCTCGGATCCCGGCGAGATGCAGAGGGCGTTCTCCGGGTTCCCGTCAGGGGTCGCGGCCCTCTCGGCGCGCGTCAACGGCGACCCGACCGTCATGATCGTTTCATCGTTCGCCGTCGGGGTCTCCCACAACCCGCCCATGGTCTCCTTCGCCGCACAGCACGGCTCGACGACCTGGCCGGCGCTGTCGCGCGCGGGGGTGATCGGGGTCTCCGTCCTGGGTGAGGGGCACTCCGACAAGGCCCGGCAGCTCGCGTCCCGGAGCAAGGAGGGCCGGTTCGTCGGGATAGGAACGCTGGAGGCGGCGTCCGGCGCGATCTTCCTCGAGGGCGCGCCGGTCTGGCTGGAGTGCGCCGTCGAGCACAGCTACCCGGCCGGCGATCACGACATCATCGTGCTGCGCGTGCTCGCCATGATGGCCGACGACGATCGCAATCCGCTCGTCTGGCACCGTCAGACGCTCAAGATGCTGACCGGCTGAGGTGACGCCGGGGTGGCCACAATGGTCGGGGCCGGCCGCTCACTCGTTCGGGCCTGTCCTGCTGCGGGGGGAGGGCGCCTGGGCCGAGGCTGGGGAGGCCGACCGTCCGATGGCGGACAACCCGCGCGCTCGCCCGGGCAGCCTGCGGTCGTGGCCTGGAGGAGGTACGGGGTTCATGGCGAAGGCATACCTGGTCGGAAGCGGTGTCGCGGCCCTCTCGGCGGCGGCGTTCCTGATCCGTGAAGGCGGGTTCGCGGGGTCGGACATCGTGCTGCTCGAGGAGCAGGACCGCAAGGGCGGCAGCCTGGACGCGGCCGGTTCGCCCGAGAGCGGCTACACGATGCGCGGCGGCCGGATGTTCGAGATCCACTTCGACTGCACATATGACCTGCTGGGCTCGATCCCGTCCTTGGACGACCCGTCCAAGTCGGTGACCGAGGACACCTTCGCCTTCCACGAGGACTTCGCCTGGGACGACCACGCCCGGCTGGTGGACGCGGCGGGCAAGGTGGTCGACACGCACTCGATGGGCTTCTCCGAGCGCGACCGGCTGGAGCTGGTGAAGTGCGTGAGCACCCCGGAGCGACTGCTGGACGGCAAACGCATCACCGACTGCTTCAGCGAGGGCTTCTTCCGTACGAACTTCTGGTGGATGTGGTGCACCACGTTCGCCTTCGAGCCGTGGCACAGTGCGATCGAGTTCCGCCGCTACCTCAACCGTTTCGTGCACCTCTTCAAGACCTTCGACTCCATGTCGGGGATCTACCGGACCCGCTTCAACCAGTACGACTCCATCGTGCGACCGCTGCTGAAGTGGCTGACCGATCAGGGTGTGACCGTCCAACTGGGCACCAGGGTCACCGACTTGCGCCTCGCCGAGGGCGACGCGCTCACCGTCGAAGCGCTCACCTGGACGCGGGAGGGTCGCAGCGAGGAGACGGTGCTCGGCCCCGGTGACCTGGTACTGGTCACCAACGGCTCGATGACGGCCGACTCCACGCTCGGCACCACCGACACCGCGCCCGTGCTGGACACCTCGGGCGCCGCGGGCTCCTGGCGGCTGTGGGAGACGCTCGCGGCGAAGCGACCGGGCGCTCTGGGCGACCCGTCGGTCTTCAACTCCTCCATCGCCGAATCCACTTGGGCGTCCTTCACGGTGACGACGAAGGATCCGACCTTTTTCGAGCTGATGGAGAAGTTCAGCGGCAGCGAGGCCGGCAAGGGCGGCCTGATCACCTTCAAGGACTCCAACTGGCTGCTGACCATCGTCCTCAACCATCAGCCGCACTTCCGCGAGCAGCCGGAGGACACCTTCGTCTGGTGGGGCTACGGGCTCTTCCCGGACAAGGAAGGGGACTTCGTCCGCAAGCCGATGCGCCAGTGCACCGGCCGGGAGATCCTCGACGAGGTGCTGCACCACCTGCGCTTCGAGGAAAGCCCCCAGATCCTCGACCGGTCGATCGTGATCCCGGCCCTGATGCCGTACATCACCAGCCAGTTCCTGGTCCGCAGCGCCGGAGACCGGCCGCAGGTCGTCCCCGAGGGCTCCACCAACCTCGCCTTCATCGGCCAGTACGCCGAGGTCCCCGACGACGTCGTCTTCACCGTCGAGTACTCCGTACGCACCGCCTGGAGCGCCGTGTCTCAGCTCCTCGGCCTGGACCGGCAGCCGCCGCCCGTGTACAAGGGCGGCCACGATCCGAAGGTGCTCGTCGAGGCCCTGCAGACGATGCACCGCCGCTGACCGACCTGCTGCCGACAAGTTCCCCCGTCGACGCGTAACGTGTGGCGGCATGAAGATCCTCATCAGCGCCGACATGGAAGGCGCCACCGGGGTGACCTGGCCAGCCGACGTGCTGCCCGGGACGCCGCAGTGGGAGCGCTGCCGTTCGATGTTCACCTCGGACGTGAACGCGGCCGTGCTCGGCTTCTTCGACGGCGGCGCCGACGAGGTACTGATCAACGAGGCCCACTGGACCATGCGCAATCTGCTGCTTGAGCAGCTGGACGAGCGGGCGGAGATGCTCACCGGGCGGCACAAGTCGCTGTCCATGGTGGAGGGCGTGCAGCACGGTGACGTGGACGGGATCGCCTTCGTCGGCTATCACGCGGGCGCCGGCATGGAGGGCGTCCTCGCGCACACCTACCTGGCGAACTCCATCACCGGGGTGTGGGTGAACGACGTACGGGCCAGCGAGGGGCTGCTCAACTCCCATGTGGTCGCCGAGTACGGGGTGCCCGTCGTGCTCGTCACCGGGGACGACCTGGCCTGCGAGGACGCGCTCGGTTACGCGCCCGAGGCGCTGAAGGTCGCCGTCAAGGACCATGTGTCGCGGTACGCGGCGGTGTGCCGTACGCCGTCCAGGACCGCCGCCGACATCCGCGCGGCGGCGAAGGAGGCGGCGTCCCTGGCGGTCCGTCAGGAACCGCTGGCGGGCGGCCCGTTCACCGTTGCGCTGGAGTTCGACGCCGAGCATCTGTCGATGGCGGCGACCGTGGTGCCGGGTGTCGAGCGTGTCGGGGAGCGGAAGGTGGCGTACACCAGCCACACCATGTACGAGGGAATTCGCACGTTCAAGGCGGTCACGACGATCGTGTCGGCCGCGGTGGAGGAGCAGTATGGCTGACGGGCAGGCGCTGGACGAGGTCGTACGGTTCACCTCCGACCTCATCCGTATCGACACCACCAACCGGGGCGGCGGCGACTGCCAGGAGCGCCCGGCCGCCGAGTACGCCGCCGCGCTACTGGCCGAGGCGGGCCTGGAGCCCACGCTCCTTGAGCGCACCAAGGGACGTACGAACGTCGTCGCCCGCCTCGAAGGCACCGACCCCTCGGCCGACGCGCTGCTCGTGCACGGTCACCTGGACGTCGTGCCCGCGCAGGCCGAGGACTGGAGCGTGCACCCGTTCTCTGGGGAGGTCCGCGACGGGGTCGTCTGGGGACGCGGCGCGGTCGACATGAAGAACATGGACGCGATGATCCTCGCGGTCGTACGGGACTGGGCGCGGACCGGCGTACGGCCCCGGCGCGACCTCGTGATCGCGTTCACCGCCGACGAGGAGGCGAGTGCCGAGGACGGCTCGGGCTTTCTCGCCGACCAGCACCCGGGCCTCTTCGAGGGGTGCACCGAAGGCGTCAGCGAGTCCGGGGCGTTCACCTTCCACGACGGAAGCGGGCGCGAGCTCTACCCGATCGCGGCGGGTGAGCGCGGCACCGGCTGGCTCAAGCTGACCGCGCGCGGCCGGGCGGGACACGGCTCCAAGGTGAACCGGAACAACGCGGTGACGCGCCTGGCGGAGGCGGTCGCGCGGATCGGGGCGCACGAGTGGCCGCTGCTGCTCACTCCGACCGTGCGCGCGGCTCTCACCGAGATGGCCGCCGTGTACGGCATCGAGGCCGACCTTGAGGATGTCGACGGGCTCCTGGCCAAGCTGGGCCCCGCCGCCACGCTCGTCGAGTCGACCGTGCGCAACAGCGCCAACCCGACGATGCTGAGCGCCGGTTACAAGATCAACGTGATTCCGGGGGAAGCCGTCGCGTACGTCGACGGCAGATATCTGTACGGCCACGAGGACGAGTTCCGCACGACCCTCGACCGGCTCACCGGACCGGACGTGGAGTGGGAGTTCCAGCATCGAGAGGTGGCGCTCCAGGCGCCGCTGGAGTCGTCGACGTACGCGAAGATGCGTGCCGCCGTCGAGGAGTTCGCCCCCGAGGGGCAAGTCGTGCCGTACTGCATGTCCGGTGGCACCGACGCCAAGCAGTTCTCGCGCCTCGGCATCACCGGATACGGATTCACGCCGCTGAAGCTCCCGGAGGGGTTCGACTACCAGGCACTCTTCCACGGCGTCGACGAGCGCGTTCCCGTCGAGGCGCTCCACTTCGGCGTCCACGTCCTCGACCGCTTTCTGCGCACGGCCTAGAACACAGGGATGTGGGGATAGTGGGGGACATGGTGCAGACCCTGGCGTACGGATCGTGGCCCTCGCCCATCGACGCGGCGCTCGCCGCCGCGCACGACGGACACCCCGAGTCGGTCGGCTTCGTCGGCGACGAGACGTGGTGGACCGAACCCCGGCCCACCGAGGGCGGGCGGCGCACGCTCGTGCGGCGGAAGGCCGACGGCACGGAGGAGTCGGTGCTGCCAGCCCCGTGGAACGTGCGCAGCCGCGTCATCGAGTACGGCGGGCAGGCGTGGGCAGGGGAGACGCGCCCCCAAGGACCGTTGGTGGTGTTCGTCAACTTCGCCGACCAGCGGCTGTACCGGTACGAAGTCGGCGGTGAACCAAGCCCGTTGACTCCCGTCTCGCAGGTCGGCGGCGGACTGCGCTGGGTGGACCCGCAGTTGCGTGTCGAGCGGGATGAAGTGTGGTGCGTACTGGAGGAGTTCACCGGGGAGGGGCCGACCGATCTGCGACGAGTCGTCGTCGCGGTGCCGCTGGACGGTTCGGCGGCGCAGGACCGGGGCGCCGTACGCGAACTCACCGACGGGCGCCACCGGTTCGTCACTGGGCCCCGGCTCTCGCCCGACGGCGGGCGCGCGGCCTACCTCGCCTGGGACCATCCGCGGATGCCCTGGGACGGGACGGAACTGATCGTCGCCGAGGTGGCCGACGACGGGACGCTCCGGGAGGCCCGCACGGTCGCCGGCGGGCCCGACGAGTCGATCGCCCAGGCCGACTGGGCCTTCGACGGCTCCCTGCTGTACGCCGGTGACCGCACCGGCTGGTGGAATCTGTACCGGGACGGTGTGCCCGTCTGCCCCCGCGAGGAGGAGTTCGGCGGGCCGCTGTGGAAGATCGGCCAACGCTGGTTCGCACCGCTGGAGGACGGGCTGATCGCCGTCGTCCATGGCCGGGGTGCCACTGCGCTCGGGATCCTGGACCCGGAGACCGGCGAGGTCGTCGACGCGGCGGGCCCCTGGACCGAGTTCGCCCCGACGCTCGCCGCGCACGGCAGCCGCGTCCTGGGCATCGGGGCCAGCCCCCGCAGCGCGTACGAGGTCGTCGAACTGGACGCCCGCACCGGGCGTGCCCGGGTGACCGGCGCCGCGCACGTCGACCCGGTGGATCCCGCGTACTACCCGGAACCCCGGATCCGCACCTTCACCGGCCCCGCCGGACGCGAGATCCACGCGCACATCTACCCACCGCACCACCCCGGCCATGCCGCACCCGACGACGAACTGCCGCCGTACGTCGTCCACGCGCACGGCGGTCCCACCAGCCGGGCCCCTCTCGTGCTCGACCTGGAGATCGCCTACTTCACCTCACGCGGGATCGGCGTCGCCGAGGTCAACTACGGCGGATCGACCGGGCACGGACGGGAGTACCGCAACCGGCTGCGCGAACAGTGGGGCGTCGTCGACGTCGAGGACTGCGCGGCCGTCGCGCTCGCCCTCGCGGACGAGGGCACCGCCGACCGACGGCGGCTCGCCATTCGCGGGGGCAGCGCGGGCGGCTGGACGAGCGCCGCGTCCCTGACGAGCACCGACGTGTACGCCTGCGGCACCATCCTCTACCCGATCCTCGACCTCGCCGAATGGGGCTCGGGGGAGACCCACGACTTCGAGTCGCAGTACCTGGAGACCCTGATCGGGCCGCTCGCCGAGGTGCCCGCACGATACGCAGAGCGGTCGCCCGCCGAGCATGCCGACCAGGTCGGCGTGCCCTTCCTGCTGCTCCAGGGCCTCGACGACGTCATCTGCCCGCCCGCGCAGTGCGAGCGGTTCCTCGCCCGGCTGGAGGCGGAGGGGCGTCGGATCCCGCATGCCTACATCGCCTTCGAAGGAGAGGGGCACGGCTTTCGGCGGGCCGAGACGATGGTGCGGGTCCTGGAGTCCGAACTCTCGCTGTACGCACAGGTCCTGGGATTGAATCCGCCCGGTATCCCGACATTGGAGCTCGCCAAGTGAAGCCGGTTGTCCCCACGACGGTCCGCCAAGTGAGGCCGGTTGTCCCCACCATGGTCCGCCAAGTGAGGCCGGCAGTCTCCACCATGGTCCGCTCAGTGAGGCTGGCTGTCCGCACCACGGAGTCCGCCCAGTGAAGCCCTTGACCCGCCCCGCGCGACTCGTCCCGGGCGACCGCGTCGCCGTCGTCGCGCCCAGTGGGCCCGTGGTCGAAGAGCGACTCCAGGCCGGGCTCGACATCCTGCGCGGCTGGGACCTCAACCCCGTCGTGGCACCCCATGTCCTCGACCGGCACCCGGACTTCCCCTACCTCGCGGGCATCGACGCCGACCGGGCCGCCGACTTCCAGGCCGCCTGGTGCGACCCGGACGTGGCCGCGGTGCTCTGCGCACGCGGTGGATACGGGACGCAGCGCATGGTCGACCTGCTCGACTGGGACGCGCTGCGGGCCGCGGGCCCCAAGGTGCTTCTCGGTTTCAGCGACATCACCGCCCTGCACGAGGCGTTCGCGAATCGTCTGGGGCTGGTCACGCTGCACGGGCCGATGGCGTCCGCCGTCGACTTCCTCAAGAACGCGCGGGCACAGGAGCATCTGCGGGCGACGCTGTTCGAACCGGAGTCCGTGCGGACCATCGCGTCCACCGGACGCGGTGTACTGGTGCCGGGCCGAGCCCGGGGAGTGACCCTCGGTGGCTGTGTGAGCCTGCTCGCCGCCGACCTGGGCACCCCGCATGCCCGCCCCGGCGCCCGGGGTGGACTGCTGATGATCGAGGACATCGGCGAGGAGGCGTACCGGCTGGACCGGATCCTCACCCAGCTCCTGCGGGCCGGATGGCTCGACTCGGTCGCCGGGATCGCGCTCGGCTCGTGGAAGGACTGTGGTCCGTACGAGGGTCTGCGCGCCGTCTTCGCCGACCGGCTGGGCGGGCTCGGCGTGCCCGTCGTCGAGGACTTCGGGTTCGGGCACTGTGCGGGAGCGCTCACGATTCCCTTCGGGGTCAGTGCCGAACTGGACGCGGACGCGGGGACGTTGACGTTGGATGAGGCCGCGCTTGCTTAGTGGCGAGGCTCGCCTTGTTCGGCGGCGGGCCCTGCCTTGCATAGCGCCGGGCTTTGCCTCGCTGGGCGGCGGATCTGGGTTCGCCTAGCGGCGGACCTTGCCTTGCTGGGCGGCGGACCTCGCCTCGCTCAGCCGCGGCCCTTGCTGAATATCCGTCAGGAAACACCCGGCACGGTGATTGACCCCGTCCAGCAGGCGTCCCAACATGATTACCGGTCGGTAAGTAATGGCTGTCGTAGTCGGGTTGTCCTCAGTGTGGAGGTCTTCGTGTCCCGTCGTTCTCGTGTGCCCAGGTCCCGTGCGTCGCTGGCTCTGGCTGTCGGCGCCGCGCTCACGGCCCCGCTCGTGTTCACCGCGCCCGTCGCCGCTGCCACCACTGGGCAGTACACCGTCACCGCGCTGAAGTTCACCGTCCAGGCCGGTGGCCGCACCTGCACGATCGACGCCGACCTGTACCGGCCCGCGGGCGTGGACCGCCGGCACACCGCTCCCGCGGTACTCGCCACGAACGGCTTCGGCGGGAGCAAGTCGGACGGCTCCACGGACGCCATCGGCAAGGCCTTCGCGGCTCGCGGATACGTCGGGCTCGTCTACTCGGGGCTCGGCTTCGGCGCGTCGGGCTGTCTGATCGCCCTCGACGACCCGCGCGTCGACGGGGTGGCCGCGTCCCGCCTCGTCGACTTCCTGGCCGGCACCCGCGCCGCCGACGACGGAACGAAGGCCGACTACGTCACCCGCGACGGCCGGGGCGATCCCCGCGTCGGCATGATCGGCGGCTCGTACGGGGGTGCCATCCAGCTGGCCACGGCCGCCGTGGACCACCGCGTCGACGCACTCGTCCCGATGATCACCTGGAACGACCTGGGGTACTCGCTGGGCCCCAACAACGCCATCGGCGCCCGTGCCGTGCCCGGCTCCTTCAAGTGGCAGTGGACCAACGGCTTCTACCTGATCGGCGAACACCAGCCGCTGACCGCCGCGAACCTGGACCCCTCCCGGATCAACTCCCTCGCCTGCGTCCACTTCGTGAGCGACGCCTGCAACACCATGCGGACACTGAACACAGGGAGCTACCCGGCCGACAAGACCGGACCCATGCTCAGCTACTCACGCAGCGTGTCGCCCGTCTCCTACCTCAACAAGGTGAAGGCACCGACCCTCCTGGTCCAGGGACAGGCCGACAGCCTCTTCAACCTCAACGAGGCGACAGCGACGTACAAGACCCTCAAGGCGCAGGGCACCCCGACGAAGATGATCTGGCAGTCGTGGGGGCACAGCGGTGGCCGCACCGACCCGGCGAGCGGCGAACTCAACCTGAGCCAGGGCAACTTGGAGACGAGTTACGTCGGCAAGCGGATCCTCGCCTGGTTCGACCGCTACCTCCAGCACCGCAAGGGCGTCGACACGGGACCCTCCTTCGCGTACTACCGCGACTGGATCGCCGACCCGAACAACACCTACGCCACCGCCTCGCGAGTGCCCGCGCTCAGCCGCAAGCTCTACCTCTCCGGGGACGGCAAGCTTGTCGACAACCGCAGGAAGGTCGCGTCCGGCAGCCGCGAGTACCGCAACGCGCTGGTGCCCACCAGCCACTCCGAGAGCTCCCTCGGCGGGCTGGTCGGGCTGCCTGATCCGGCGCCGTACGACACCGAGGGGACCTACCTCGGCTGGACGAGCGCGCCGCTGGCCCGCTCGGTCGATGTCGTCGGTGCGCCCAAGGCCACGCTGAAGGTGGCCTCGCCGGCGACCGAGCTGGTGCAGAACTCCGGCGACGCCGCCGACAAGCTGGTCCTCTTCGCCAAGCTGTACGACGTGGCACCCGACGGCACGAAGACGCTGGTGCACCGGTTGGTGGCGCCGGTGCGGGTGCCGGATGTGACCAAGAGCTTCACCGTCTCGCTGCCGGGGATCGTGCACCGGTACGAGGCCGGGCACCGGCTTCAGTTCGTCGTCGCGGCCAGCGATGACGCGTACTTCGGGAACAAGGGGGTGAAGCCGGTGACGATCACGAGCGCGCCCGGGCACACCGGGGTGCTGGAGCTGCCGGTGGTCGGGGACTGAGCCACCGGCGGCGAACGCAGTCACCCGGACTCACCCGGAGGAACCTTCCGCCGCGCGTGCCGCCGCCTCGCCGCCCATGCTGAGCGCATGAGCCCGAAGACCTCCGAAAGCGCCGGTGCGGGTGGCGGGAAGAGCCGTAGCGGGCTGGTGACGCCCACCAGGGTCAGCGTGGTCGCGCTGGCCCTGCTCGCTCTGATCTTCATCTTCGAGAACACCCGGAGCACGAGGATCAGGCTGCTGATCCCGGAAGTGACCATGCCCCTGTGGATGGCGCTGCTGGGCACCGCGGTGATCGGCGCGCTGTGCGGGGCGTACTTCATGAGGCGGAGACGATGAGGAGCGGACAGGCGTTCGCGTAGGCTGACCGGATGCCTGAGAACGCCCCCGACTATCTCGCCATCGGTCCTCGCGTGGGCATACGGCCCTTCACTTACGAGGACGGCGCGGAGTTCACCGCCCGGGCACGGGAGAGCAAGGATCTGCACCAGCCGTGGCTGTTTCCGCCCGTCGGTGCCGATGCCTACGCCGCGTACGCGGGGCGGTTGATCGAGGATCCGACGAAGGCCGGGTTCCTGGTGTGCGAACTCGCCCACAGTCCGGAGAACGTGGGAGATGCGCCCGTGGGCGGGTCGATCGCGGGGTTCATCAACATCAACAACATCGTCGAGGGTGGCTTCCTGTGTGGGGCGCTGGGGTACGGCGCCTTCGCACACGCGGCCGGGCGGGGGCTGATGAGCGAGGGGCTCGGGTTGGTGGTCCGGCACGCCTTCGGGAAGATGAGGCTGCACCGGCTCGAAATCAATGTGCAGCCCGGTAACGCCGCCTCGATCGCGCTCGCCCGGCACTGCGGGTTCCGGCTGGAGGGGTTCTCGCCGGACTTCATCTACATGGACGGGGCCTGGCGGGATCACGAGCGGTGGGCGATCACCGCGGAGATGACCCGGTCCCGCTGACGTCACCGCACTCCGTCGACGAGGAGTGCGCCACGGCGGCTCGGGGCGGCAGGCGGTGAGGAACTCGCCCTCGCGGCCGGTTGCGGGCAGGACTCCCTCACGATCTCGAAGGCCTGAAGCGCTGAAGAGCTTTTTTCGCCCCCTCCGCGCCTACCCGTCCCGTACCTGGGGGCTGCCGCCCCCAGACCCCCGCTTTCGGCCTGGACGGCCTCGTCCTCAAACGCCGGACGGGCTGAACCCGCGTAGCGGGGTCTGGGGCGGAGCCCCAGGAACAAGGGACGGGTAGGGGCGGCGGGGGCGAGAAAACTCCCCGGCTACCCCCCGGCCCGCCGGTCCACGTACTCGTACACCGCCCCGTCGGGATGCATCGCGATCAGGTTGCGGCCCACCGGGGTCGCCACCGGCCCCGCCAGGATGTGGGCGCCCGAGTCGCTGAGGACGCGGTGGGCTTCTTCGACGTCCTTGACGGCGATGGTGGCGGCGACTTTGCGAAGGACGTCCAGTTCGGCCGGCGGTCCGCTCATGAGCAGGAAGCAGCCGACCGCGGCGACCGAAACACCGCCACGCTCGAAACGCAGGGCCCGCCCGCCCGCGAGTCTCTCGTAGAACGGGACCGAAGCCTCCAGGTCGTCGACGCAGATACGCAGCGTGGCTCCCAGAATCTCCATGCCCAGAAGCCTAGTTGGGACCGGCCGGAAACGAGATCGCTTCGGAGGGATCGGGCGGGGACGAAACGCCCGGCGCGCGCGTGTTTGGGTGCCCTGACCAGGGGGACGCGGAAAGTCCCGTACCAGCGACACCCCAAGGCGCCCGAGAGCCGGCGTCCGGAAGGAAAGTCATGGACACCCGTCAGCTCATCGACCTCGCGCAGCAGCTGCGCGTCGACAGCATCCGCGCTTCCGACGCCGCGGGCTCGGGGCACCCCACGTCCTCGATGTCCGCCGCGGACCTGATGGCGGTCCTGCTGGCCAACCATCTGCGCTACGACTTCGAACGCCCCCAGCATCCCGGCAACGACCGCTTCATCCTCTCCAAGGGGCACGCCTCACCCCTGCTGTACGCCGCGTACAAGGCGGCCGGGGCCGTCGGCGACGTCGAGCTGCTCACCTTCCGAAAGCTGGGCAGCCGGCTCGAAGGACACCCGACGCCCCAGCGGCTGCCGTGGGTCGAGACCGCCACCGGCTCGCTCGGGCAGGGCCTGCCCGTCGGGGTCGGCATCGCGCTCGCCGGGAAGCGGCTGGACCGTACGGGATACCGCGTATGGGTCCTGTGCGGGGACAGCGAAATGGCCGAGGGATCGGTGTGGGAGGCCGCCGAGCACGCCGGATACGAGCACCTCGACAACCTCACCGTGATCGTCGACGTGAACCGCCTGGGCCAGCGTGGACCCACCCGGCACGGGCACGACCTGGACGCCTACGCGCGCCGGTTCCGGGCCTTCGGCTGGCACACCGTGGAGATCGACGGGCACGACGTCGACGCCGTCGACCGCGCGTACGCCGAGGCCGGGTCCACCGGGGGCCAGCCGACCGCGATCCTCGCCCGCACCCTCAAGGGCAAGGGCGTCGCGTCCGTCGAGGACCGCGAGGGCCTGCACGGCAAACCGTTGCCGGACGCCGACGAGGCGATCGCCGAACTCGGCGGAGTCCGCGACCTGCGCGTCCAGGTCCAACAGCCGCCCCCTGTAAGGATGTTGCATGCCGTACGGGCGGGCCATCTCGACCTCCCCCGCTACGAGACCGGCGACAAGGTCGCCACCCGCGACGCCTACGGGCAGGCGCTCGCCGCACTCGGCACCTCCCGGGGCGACATCGTCGCGCTGGACGGCGAGGTGAGCGACTCCACGCGCGCCGAGTACTTCGCCAAGGGACACCCCGACCGGTTCTTCGAGTGCTACATCGCCGAGCAGCAGCTGGTCGCGACGGCGGTCGGGATGGCGGCGCGCGGCTGGGTACCGTACGCGTCCACGTTCGCCGCGTTCCTCACCCGGGCGTACGACTTCGTGCGGATGGCCGCGGTCAGCGGGGCCGGCATCAATCTCGTCGGCTCGCACGCGGGTGTCTCCATCGGCCAGGACGGGCCCTCCCAGATGGGCCTGGAGGACCTGGCGATGTTCCGGGCGGTGCACGGCTCGACCGTGCTGTACCCGTGCGACGCCAACCAGACGGCGAAACTCATCGCGGCCATGGCCGACCTGGACGGCATCCGCTATCTGCGCACCTCGCGCGGGGAGGCGCCCGTCATCTACGGCCCGACGGAGGAGTTCCCGGTCGGCGGAAGCAAGATCCTGCGCGAATCCGACGAGGACCGGCTGACCCTCGTCGCGGCGGGCGTCACCGTCCACGAGTCGCTGGCCGCCGCCGAGTCGCTCGAACGTGAGGGCATCCGGGTGCGGGTGATCGACCTCTACTCGGTCAAGCCCGTCGACTGCCGCACCCTGCGCGAGGCCGCCGAGCAGACCGGCTGTCTCGTCACCGTCGAGGACCACCGCGAGGAGGGCGGCCTCGGCGACGCGGTCCTCGATGCCTTCGTCGACGGCCGTCCGGTGCCGCGTCTGGTGCGCCTCGCCGTCCGTACGATGCCGGGCTCGGCGACCCCCGCCGAGCAGCTGCACGCCGCGGGCATCGACGCCGAGTCGATCGCGGCGGCGGCCCGGCTGCTGGTAGAGACGGCTGTGGTGCGCTGAGCGCATTGCGCACAGGCTGCGGCCCGAGGTCCTGTATTGAGGACCTCGGGCCGTTGAACCGCATTTTCCGCTTCCGGATCTTCCGGATACTTCTGCTTCCGGATACTTCTCTGGATACTTCTACTTCCCCAGCGATTTCCCAGGGAATTGGCTTACGGGAATGGGGTCACCACCTGTACCAGCGACCCCGGGATCCGGTGGCGCCCGTGCCGCGTACCAGGAAGCCCAGTAGCCACACAGCGAGAACGATCAGAGCGATCCACCAGAGAATCTTCACCGCGAATCCGGCACCGAAGAGAATCAGGGCCAGGAGCAGTACCAGCAGGATGGGAACCATAGTTTTCAACCTCCTGCTTTCCCGGGTTTCCCGAAGCCGACGGATTAGACGTCCTTGCGGCAGAGAATTTCTCCGTGCAGTACGGAGAACCAGCCGTCCTCCCGCCGTGCCCACTCCCGCCAGGCGTCCGACACGGCCCGCAGCTGCTCCGGGGTCGCGTGACCGCCCTCCGTGGCGCGGTCCGCGTACGCGGAGGCCAGCGTGCGGTCCGCCCAGAGGCCTCCCCACCAGTCCCGCTCGTCCTCGGTGGCGAAGGTCCAGGTGCTCGACGTGGCCGTGATGTCCCGGATGCCGGCCGCCAGGGCCCAGGATTTGAGACGCCGTCCGGCGGCCGGTTCGCCCCCGTTGGCGCGGGCGACGCGCAGATACAGGTCCTGCCAGTCGGTCATGCCCGGCACCTCGGGGTACCAGGTCATCGCCTCGTAGTCCCCGTCGCGGACGGCGATGAACCCGCCCGGCCTGGTCACCCGGTGCATCTCGCGCAACGCCTGGACCGGATCACCCACGTGCTGGAGCACCTGGTGGGCGTGGACCACACAGAACGTGTCGTCCGGATACTCCAGCGCGTGCACGTCCGCGACCGCGAACTCGACGTTCTCCAGGCCGCGTTCGGCCGCCGTGGCGCGGGCCTGGTCCAGGATCCCCGGCGCGTGGTCGACGGCCGTGACCCGCCCGTCGGGGACCAGCTCCGCCAGGTCGGCGGTGATGGTCCCCGGGCCGCAGCCGATGTCCAGGATCTTCATGTGGGGCTTCAGTGAGTCGAGGAGGTACGCCGCCGAGTTGGCGGCGGTGCGCCAGACGTGCGAGCGCAGCACGGACTCGTGGTGGCCGTGCGTGTAGACGGCGGTCTCCTGCGACTTCGACATGACCGATCCCCTTCTCGTCTTCTCGGCGGGTACGGATCACGGTACGCGCGCATGTCGGATGATGAGACCTGCGTCTTGGGATATGGACAAGCTGAGTCAGGGGTGCGGCCGGTAGACGGTCAGAGCCTCGGGGATTTTCTGGAGGGTCACCTCGCCCGCCACCTCCGTGACCTCACCGTCGTACGCGAGGAGGGTGCCGGCCGCGACGCCGTCCACCCGCAGGCGGCGTACGCGTACGGCCGCGTGGGCGGGGGAGCGGGTCAGCGGTCCCGCGAGGGCGGCGGCCAGCAGGCGGACGGCGGGCCGGCGGCCGCCGTGCACGACCCGTACGTCCAGGCGTCCGTCCGTGAGGTCGAAGCGGCGGGCGGGGGCGAGACCCATCCGGTGATAGGTGCCGTTGCCGGCGAACAGCAGCCACAACGGGTGGCTACGGCCGCCCAGTTCGGCCCGCAGCGGATGACCGTCCGTGCGCAGGACGCGCAGGGCGCCGAGCACCCCGGCCGGCCATCCGCCGATCCGCCGGGACCAGCGCTCCCGCTCCCGCACCAGTTCGGGGTAGACGCCCAGGCTGCAGGTGTTGAGGAAGATGCCCTCCTTGCTGCCCGACGAGAACCGGCCCACGTCCACGCGTACCGCGTTGCCCTCCTGAAGGGCGCGGATCAGGTCGCGCGGGCCTTCGATGCCGAGGTCGTGGGCGAAGTGGTTCAGGGTGCCGCCCGGCAGGACCGCGAGAGGGAGGTCGTGGCGCAGGGCGATCCGGGCGGCCGTGTTCACCGTGCCGTCGCCACCGCACACGCCGAGCACCAGAGCGCGGGCCGCCGCCTTCTCCAACTCGTCCTCGACGTCGGCCGGTTCGCTCTCCACCATCTCCGCAAGCGGCAGGGCGTCATGCAAGGCGTGTATCCGGTCCGCAGTGCCCGAGCCCTTGTTGGCCACCATCACCAGACCCTCTCCGTCGGCCAGCGCGGGCGCGCCCGCGCTGGGCCGGTCGGGCCGGGGCACCTGGTCGCGGGTCGGAACCAGCGCCCGCACGGCATACGCGGCGCCCACACCCAGGGCCGCGCCCGCCAGGACGTCGCTCGGGAAGTGGACGCCCGTGTAGATGCGGGACACGACGACCGCGCTGGCGAGCGGCGCCACGGCCGCGCCCCAGCCGCGGGACTCCAGGGCCACGCCCGCCGCGAAAGCCGCGGCGGAGGCGGCGTGACCTGACGGGAACGACGTGGTGATCGGCTGCCGCTTGAGCTGCCTGATCCGCGGAACGGGGTCCAGGACAGGCCGGGGACGGCGCACCGAGCGCTTGCCGACGGTGTTGATCGTGGCCGAGGCGACGGCGAGCGAGGCGAGGCCCCGGGCGGCGGCGGCGCGGGACCTGGGGGTGCGGGCCGCCGCGATCGCCGTGGCCGTGGCGAACCACAGCAGGCCGTGGTTCGCGCTTCGGGTCAGCCTCGGCAGGACGTGGTCGGCGCCCGGCCAGTGGCGGGACGCGACCGCCTCGAACAGGCGGTAGTCGGCGTTGAGGAGCCGGTCCCGGAGGATGCGGGGGCCCGGGGGGCGAAGGGTGAGGTCCACGTCTGGGATCGGGGTCATGGGGGTGCGTGTACCCCCGGATGGGTTTTTCGCCCCCTCCGCCCCTGCCCGTCCCTTGGTCCTGGGGGCTGCCGACCCCAGACCCCCGCTGTCGGCCTGAACGGCCTCGTCCTCAAACGCCGGACAGGCTGAAAATCTCTGGCCTCGGCCGCGGCGAAGAAACGCGTTTGCCCAGCGCGGCCCACCCCCCGGAGAATGCACCCCCATGGGACACCTCGAAGCCGCACACCTTGAGTACTACCTTCCCGACGGGAGGGCGCTGCTCGGCGATGTGTCGTTTCGGGTGGGCGAAGGGGCCGTCGTCGCCCTGGTGGGGCCCAACGGCGCCGGGAAGACGACACTGCTGCGGCTCATCTCGGGGGAGCTGAAACCGCACGGCGGGACCGTCACCGTCGGGGGCGGCCTGGGGGTGATGCGCCAGTTCGTGGGATCCGTACGGGACGAGACGACCGTACGAGACCTGCTCGTGTCGGTGTCGCCGCCCCGGATCCAGCAGGCCGCGAAAGCCGTGGACGCGGCCGAGCACGCGATGATGACCGTCGACGACGAGGCCTCGCAGCTCGGGTACGCGCAGGCGCTGTCCGACTGGGCCGAGGTGCAGGGATACGAGTCGGAGACCCTCTGGGACATGTGCACGGTGGCCGCGCTCGGCATCCCGTACGAGAAGGCGCAGTGGCGGCAGGTGCGGACGCTCTCCGGCGGTGAGCAGAAGCGGCTCGTGCTCGAAGCCCTGCTGCGCGGCACCGACGAGGTGCTGCTCCTGGACGAGCCTGACAACTACCTCGACGTCCCCGGAAAGCGCTGGCTGGAGGAGCGGCTCAAGGAGACCCGCAAGACCGTCCTCTTCGTCTCGCACGACCGGGAGCTGCTGGCCCGCGCCGCCGAGAAGATCGTCAGCGTCGAGCCCAGCCCCGCCGGAGCGGATGCCTGGGTGCACGGCGGCGGTTTCGCGACGTATCACGAGGCGCGGCGGGAGCGGTTCGCCCGCTTCGAGGAGTTGCGCAGGCGCTGGGACGAGAAGCACGCCCAGTTGAAGAAGCTGGTGCTGAACCTGCGTCAGGCGGCGTCCATCAGCCATGAGTTGGCGTCCCGCTACCAGGCCGCGCAGACCAGGCTGCGGAAGTTCGAGGAGGTCGGGCCGCCTCCGGAGCCGCCGCGCGAGCAGGACATCAGGATGCG
This sequence comes from Streptomyces sp. NPDC093544, assembly GCF_040683495.1. Lineage (NCBI taxonomy): Bacteria > Bacillati > Actinomycetota > Actinomycetes > Kitasatosporales > Streptomycetaceae > Streptomyces > Streptomyces sp. NPDC093544. The sequence continues at coordinate 124,863 of NZ_JBFBEA010000019.1, forward strand.
GCTGCACGGCGGCCGTACCGGCGTACGGGCCATCACCTGCAAGGGACTTGAGCTCACCGGCCTGATGAACCCCTTCGACCTGGAGGTCTTCTACGGCGAGCGGGTCGCCGTCCTCGGCTCCAACGGATCGGGCAAGTCACACTTCCTGCGGCTGCTCGCGGGCGACACCGTCGCGCACACGGGGGAGTGGAAGCTCGGGGCCCGTGTCGTGGCGGGGCACTTCGCGCAGACGCACGCCCACCCGGAACTGGAGGGCCGCACACTGCTCGACATCCTGTGGACCGAGCACGCCCAGGACCGCGGCGCGGCCATGTCCCGGCTGCGCCGCTACGAACTGACCGCGCAGGCCGAGCAGCGCTTCGAGAAGCTGTCCGGAGGCCAGCAGGCCCGTTTCCAGATCCTCCTGCTCGAACTGGCGGGTTCCACGGCGCTGCTCCTCGACGAGCCGACCGACAACCTCGACCTGGACTCCGCGGAGGCCCTCCAGGAAGGCCTGGAGGCGTACGAGGGGACGGTCCTCGCGGTCACCCACGACCGTTGGTTCGCCCGCTCCTTCGACCGCTACCTGGTCTTCGGCTCCGACGGCCGGGTACGGGAGACGCAGGAGCCGGTCTGGGACGAGCGGCGCGTGGAGCGGGCTCGGTAACGCCCGGAATCCGGGGCCCCGTCCCGGAGGACCGGCGCCCCGGATGTTCGTAGAGTGGAGGGAGACGGCGGGATCCACGGCTCCCTCCCGGAGGCCGCTCGGGGCAAGCTCGCCGGGCGGGTCTCCGGACCGCGCCGAAGGCCACGACGAGCGGGGTACCACGATGACCGGAGTCGACCCGGACCGGCTGGACGACCAGCAGCTGATGAAAGAGCTGGAGACGATCCACCGCACGCGCCACGACACGCTGCTGCACGGTTCGAACGACGCGCTGCGGACCCACAACGACCGCATGGCGCAACTGGAGGGCGAGTACCTGCGCCGCCACCCGCGCCGCCCGGTCGCCGCGGGGCGGACCCGTGAGGGAGCCCGGGAGCGCGGCCCTGCCGGGGAATGATCGGGGCCTGTGAGACCAACAGGTCGGTCTTGAGGGGGAGTCGGGGAGCCTGTGCGTACGCGGTGATACTCGCCTCACTCGGGTCAACTCGGCTGTGATTCAACCGCGTTGAGGAGGCTGTGCGCCCCGCTCACCCGGCTGCCGGGCCCGGCGCCAGCGCCGCCAGGAGGTCCCCGAGACTCACCATCCCCACGGGCTGTCCGTCCTCGACGACCGGCAGCCGACGTACGGCGTGGTCGCGCATCAGCACGGCGGCGGCCGACACCGTGTGGTCCAGGCCGATGACCACCGGATCGCGGGTGCATACGGCCTCGGCGCTCATGGCCAGCGGATCGGCACCTTCGGCCACAGCGCGCAGCGTGATGTCACGATCGGTGAGAATCCCGATCACCTGGTGGTGGTCGACCACCACGACGTCGCCGACGTCCTGGTCGCGCATCAGCTGCGCGGCCTCCACGAGCGAGGCGTCCGGGCGCACCGCGACGACGCCTGGTGTCATGACTTCCTTGACGAGATCTGCCATGGCTGCTGGGCCTGCTTTCCTGTGTTCCCCGGCCCGAGGGCGCGGGGTGCGGGTACGTCGGCGTGACGACGCCCGAAGTACCCCTGAGCCGGACGCCCATGCCTTCGTGAACCCGGTGTTTGATCCGCCCCCGGCTGGGCAGGCGCAATCACAGTGCTTCGGACAGGAGGCACGTCCGTGGGAGCGGTGTATCACGCGCCCCGGGTGTGCCCGTCCGGCGTACGGATGCGCTCCCACGGTGACTGTCCAACCCAGGCACCTGTAAGGGAGTTGCGACGCATCATGCGAACTCAAGTGAGCGCGAAGCGCCATCCGCACGACGACGCCCCCGACACCGCGGAGTCGTTCCGCAGGCTCGCCGCCCTCCCTGCGGGCCAGCAGCGGGACGCGCTCCGCGAGGAGATCGTCGAAGCCTGGCTGCCGATGGCCGAACGGCTCGCGGGACGGTTCCGCAACCGTGGCGAGAGCCCCGACGACCTGCGTCAGGTGGCGGCGCTCGGCCTGGTCAAGGCGGTCGACCGCTACGACCCCGAGCTCGGCAACGCCTTCGAGAGCTACGCCGTGCCGACCATCACCGGCGAGATCAAGCGGCACTTCCGCGACCACATGTGGACCCTGCACGTACCGCGCCGCGTCCAGGACCTGCGCAACCGCGTGCGGTTCGCGAGCCAGGACCTGTCGGGGACCACCACGGGCCGCAGGCCCACCGTCGCCGAGATCGCCGAGCACGCCCAGATGAGCGAGGAGGACGTCAGGACCGGCCTGGAGGCCCTGGAGAGCTTCACCGCGCTCTCTCTTGACGCCGAACTCCCGGGCAGCGAGAACGGCTACTCACTCAGCGACGCCCTCGGATCGGCTGACCCGGCCCTGGACACCGTCATCGACCGCGAGGCCGTCAAGCCCCGTCTGCAGGCCCTGCCCGAGCGGGAACGCGCCATCCTCTACATGCGGTTCTTCAGCGACATGACCCAGAGCAGCATCGCCGAGGAGCTCGGTATCTCCCAGATGCACGTCTCCCGGCTGATCAGCCGCTGCTGCGACCGACTGCGCGAACAGGTCATGCGCGACGCCGTCTAGGGGACGCGCCCGCGGGAGGGGGTGCGCTGGTTCAACCGCGCCATCGCCAGGGCGATGTGACGGGACATCATGTCCATCGCCCGCGCCTCGGCCATCGACGGGTCCGGGCGCGGTCGTCAGTGGCACGCAGAGCAGCGACATCACGTTCGCCCGTACGAGGAAGGGGGCGTCCGAGGTGTCCCGGCCGAAGGCGTCCAGGTCCTCGGGACGCACCCGCAACGCCGTGGAACCGTCGCGTGCCGTCTCGACGACGAGAGGACACGCGGCGGGATCCCGCGCGGCCAGAGCCGCCACCACCTCGGCGTACTCCGATGGTTCAGGAACGTCCGACGGCGCCAGGACCGCCGTAGGGGCGATGGTCCGAGGACAGTCGTACGGGACAGACGCGCGGCCCCGGTGTCCACCACGACCCGGTCCGCGAACCGTTCGTGCAGCACCCCGGCCGCTCGTTCGGGCACCGCGGACCCCTCTTCGGCGGGCGCGCTCAGCAGCGTCGTGGTCATGGCGTCCACCAGGTCCATCAGCACCGCGTGCCGGGTCGTGTCGGTGAGGTTCGGTGCCGGGCCCGGAGTGCTTGCGCCCGACGGCATCCGGGAATCCGCGGGCTGCAGTACGACGAGGACGGCAGACCGCGGATCGCCGCTGAGCCGCAGAGATCCCGGTGTGGCACGCGGAGTGCGCGCCACACCCGGAGCCGAACGCGGTGTGGAGGGCTACGGCCGTCGCGTCAACGCCGGTCGCCGACCTCTATCAGCACCTTTCCGGGGTGGTCTTCCGTGCCGGCGGCCATGCCCATGACGAGATCTGGGAATTCATCGAGGCTGATCTGCCGGGACGCCAGCCTTTCAAGGGGGAATTCATGCGGATGCTGCGCGTGCAGCCGGTAACCCTCTTCATAGTCTTCCTTGAAGCACCCGTAAGCGCCCGATATGCTGAGCCGCTTCCCCCGGTACTCGACGGACTCGATTCGTTCGTTTCTGCGAATGGAGTCGACATCCGTCTGCCCGAGAGGGAATCGGTCGCCGTTCCGCGTACCGCCGTAGACGAGCACGACTGCCTCGTCGGCAGCCATGTCGGCGGCGATTTCCAGGATTTCCGCACTGGCAACGGTGGGCGCGACTATCACCAGGTCGAAATTGTCCGGGTGATTTTTCGTGTCTCCCAGTGGATATATCTCACCTTCGGTGAGAATTCTCTGTTCCCTCGCGAAAGCGCGTCGCATCTCACCACGATTGAACACCGAGATCGACGCCCCCAGGTGTCTCGCGTACATGGCGAACATGAGCCCCGCGCAGCCGGCGCCGATGATCCCCACCTTCTTGCCCTCAAGGGAATGCGCATTCGTGAGTTCGAGCAGCTTCTTTACGGCATGCACGATGCAGGCGAACGGCTCCGGCATCCAGACGTCGTTATGGATCTCCGGCTCCGGTACCCGCACGACGGCCTGTTCGAGCTGTTCTTTCGTGCCGTGTACGAAAATGTACTCGGCAAATCCGGTGGTGCGAGTCGGGGTGATGTTCGGGTTGAGGGTGACCACGTCACCTTCTTGAATTCCGGTCCCGGCGCCTGAAAAGGCCACAGTGCCGACCAGTTCGTGGCCGAAGAGCGGACCGCGGTCTCCCATGACGTCACGTGAACCGACTATCTCTTTGATGTCGGCCCGGCAGATCCCGATGTAGTGAGGCTTGATCACGACAGTGTCGTCGCCAAGCGTGTTCTCAGGGACGGCGTGCACACCGAGGCTTACTGTGCCGTCCCTGAGTGTGGTCGTTTCGTAGGTGGACGGAACGCTGGACAATTCAACTCCCGGGTTCGTGTCTGAGAGCGATACGGGCACGTACGCGTTCGATGTCGTGAGTGAGGCGTCGTGTGTCGCCGTCGCGGTAGTCGTTCTCGAGGACCAGCGCGTCGGGTGCGCGTTCCCGTGCCCGCAGGGCGGCGAGTGCCTCCCATACGTGGCCGTCTCCGTCTCCGAGCAGCTCCTGACCCACCACGCCGTTCGTGCCGTCCTTGAGATGGATCTGTGAAGCGAGCCACTCGTCGGTCGCCTTGATCAGCGCCAGAACGTCGAGACCAGCCACACGCGGGTTGTAAGTGTCGAGCAGCAGCCGGAAGGAGGGTGCTGCCACTTCCTCCGCCAGGGCCCGCGCGCGCACCGGCTCCAGGGCGTTCTCGTTGGCCAGGAGCAGTCCGCGTGCTTCCGCCTCCCGTGCTGCCCAGCCGAGCACGTCCGCGGTCCGCCGCAGATCCTGCATGTCGTTGATCGCGCTGCGGCGGAAGCTCGGTACGAACGCCAGTGGCGCCTCCAGGGCAGCGGCCGTGTCCAGCACCCGGATCAGGATGTGTTGGGCATGCAGCGCGTCCTGGCTGCCCGCCGGCGCCTTGAGTCCGATGTCGTTGAGCGTGTTGCCCGAGACCGCGAGCAGTTTCAGTCCGAACCGGGCACGGTCGTCCCGGAGCCGGTCCACGGTTCCCGCCGCGTCGAGCCATGCCCCTCTGCCCGGGCCGCCGAGGTCGAGTTGGAGACCCTCGGCGCCCACCCGGTGCGCCAGTTCGACAGCGCCGAAGTGATCCCCCGGCAGCCGCCACCCGGCAAGTCCCACGAGGGGGGACCATGTCACGACGCTGTCCTCGACGAGACCTTGCGGCTCTGGGACCGCGGCATCTTCTCGCGCGCCGGATACCAGGCACCCGCGTCGTCGACCACGAGGTGGGCACCGTGCAGTCCCGCACCGCCCGTTGCCGCCAACTCCCGGGCCAGCGGGGCGAAACTGGCCGGCCCCATGTAGGTGCTGTAGTCGAACCCCTGCGGGCGTCGGCGCCGGATCCCAGGGGTGTCGACCATGCCGGCCGGCAGGGCCTGCACGATGCTCAGCGCTTCCGTGCCGGACGCTTCGGCGGTTTCTTCCTGCGCGAGAGAATCGAGCAGGGCCGCGGCGGCCGCCTTCGAGGCGGCGTATCCGGATCGCCCCGGCCCCGCGTTGTAGACCACTTCGGAAGAGATCCCGAGAAACACTCCAGGAGAGTCGGCACGACGCAGTGCCGGGAGTGCCTGAGAGAGCGTCAGCCAGAGCCCGTGCAGGTTGACATCGATCTGCCGACGCCACTCCGCCTCGGTGCTGTCCTTGAACAGCGCTCGTCCGTCGCCGTAGTGAACCGCTGAGTAGCAGACCGCGTGCAGGGGCTCGTCGACAGCGGCCGTCAGGCTCTCGGTGACCTGGGCAGGGTCGGTGAGGTCCGTGGCCACCCAGCGGAGCCGGTCGGCGCCGGCTCCGACCGGCTCCGACCGGCTGAGCACCATGACGTCAAGGCCCGTATCGGCCCAGGCATCCGCGACGCCCCGGCCGATGCCTGTCGACCCGCCGACCACCAGCGCGCGGTGGCGGTTGCGACCATTCACTGTCACTGGGTCTCCCTAGGTGAAGGTGACACCGGCGCGAAACGCACCGCGAGTTTGATGAGCCGTGTCCCGGCGACGGTTCGCCTGCGGCTGACCGACAGGTCATTCATGATCCGGACGGCTTCGCGCGGTCCCACGACATGCGTCACCAGGTCGCGGTACAGCGCCGGGTCACGACGCAACTCGGCCGCCGCCTCGGTGAGATGATCGTTGGCCACACCGCGGTGACCTGTCAGGCGTACGCGTCGGCCTTCGGTGGTACGGACCTCCGTGAAGGCGGCCGGTACGGGATGTCCCGCACAGTTGGCGGCCCGGACGGCCGCCAGGTCGACTCCGGGCAGCAGCGCACTGGCGGCGCCGGGCGGAAGACCGCCGAACATGTCGACGGTCAGGTCGCCGCTGCCGAGGCGCAGCGCGGATTCGAGTGCGTGCTGCGTGCCGTCACGTGGCGTGGCGAGCAGCGCCGCCACCGGGCCTTCACCCAGCGGGGGCAGTCGCCCGTCTCCGCCGAGCAGCAACTCCGTACCTTCTACGGGGTGGTGGGTGCTCCATTCCACTCCCTCGGGGGTGTGATGGACAAGGAGGGTGCGTATGTCCTTCCCGAGCCACCGGCGAGCGGCTCGTACGGTGAGCTGCCCTATCGTGCCGTCGCCGTACACCACCAAGGTGCGCGGGCCCGCCATGGCAAGCAGGCCGAGGGCGTACCGGACCGCCGCGAGTGGCTCGATGAGTGTGCCGAGCACTGCTTCCGGCACACTGTCCAACGGCACGACGAGCCCGTCCCGCACCGCTGTCGCGGGGATGCAAGTACGTTCCTGCAGCAATCCGTCCACGTTGTGTCCGAGCAGGAAGGACGAGTCGGATCTGTGGGTCGGGTTGACCACGACCGCGGTGCCCGGGCGCAGGGAGTCAGGGACGCCCGTCCCCGCGGCGACCACATGGGCAATGCCTTCATGGCCGATCACCGGTGAGGGGTCGTCGCGCAGCCCGCGCAGCATCTGGATGTCGGTTCCGCACAGTCCTGCCACGGGTGTGGCCACCACCAGCTCACCGGGTGAGGGTGGCAGGCTGTGCCGTGAGCCCAGTCTGACCCTTCCTGCCTCCCGGACGATTGCCTGGTGACTCAGGATGTCCTCGGCTGCCCTCATGCCGGCACTCCGGAACATGCCGCGATCCCTGCCCCGGCCAGGCTGTCGGCCTCGCCCGGGCCGCTGACTGTGATGCGTTGTTCCAACCAGTCGGGACTCCGGTCGCTGGTCAGATACAACCCCTGCCGGGTGAGGTGTCCCATCAGGGCACGTCGGTAGTGGTGGCCGAGGCCGTGCACGACGCCGCCGGTCAGGACTGCCTCGTCGATCTCGGGGTCGAGGCACAACGCGGTGCGCAGGACAGCCGCGACGGGAGCGGTGGCCGCGTCGAGCAGTTCGACGGCCAGGTCGTCGTCCTCGTCCAGTGCACGGCGCAGCGACGGTTCGAATTCGGTGCCGCCGGTTGTCAGGAGACCAAGCCGTGAGGCCGCCCAGCGTTCCGGTGCCCGCTGTTGGAGGACTTCCGCCATCCGCGCCAGGCCAGGACCTGAGGCGTATGCCGAGAGATGCCCTGTCCTTCCGCAGTCGCAGTCCAGCTCGACGGGGCGTCCGGCGAGCTCGGCGTGGGCCGGCAGGTGGCCGATCTCGCCTTGGAGCCCGCAGATGTCGACCGGGATCAGGCCCTGTCGCTGGTCCATGACCCGGCACGCGATGCCGCTGCTGACAGTGGCCAGGAGGACTTTGCGGTGTCTGCTGCGGCTGGGTGCCGCGGCGGCATGAAGGAGGGCGGCCGTGACATCGTTGACGATGTGCCAGTGGACGTCGGGTCGCCGGGACGTCAGGGCGGCCCGCAGGCTGTACGGCTCGCTGTGCCCACCCCACAGGGGCGCCGAGGCGTAGACGGTGCCGGAGCGATGGTCGAGCGCCGCCCCGAACGAGATCCCGACGACGGCGTCCCGTGTCTCGGCCACCGCGTCGCACAGCTCCCGGACCATCATGGCCTGGAGCTCGGCGACCGTGGTGCCGGGGAAGCGTTTGAAGCTGGGGGAGGGGCGCGAGGTACGGGCACGCAGCTCTCCCTCGCGTAACCACCAGGCCTGGCGGATGTGTGTTCCGCCGACATCCAGAACCGTGATGGCTGCGCTCATATCGTCGCGCCGACGAGTTCACCCTCTGTGGACGTCTTCCAGGCGCCGATGAACTCCAGCGCCCGGCCGAGCTCCTCCGGAGCGAGGTCGTTGACGAAGACGACGGAGCCGATGCCCCGCGTCAGGGGGACGCGCTGGTACCCGTCGCGGTGCTTGACGGCGTCCGCGAGGGATTCTTCGAGGAGTGCCTGGGTGAAGATGGGATGCGAGATGGGGAGCTCGAAGCCGACGAGCAGCCTCAGCGCACGGCCGGTGTCGCTCTCCGAGAGGTGTCCTCGCAGGTGGGCGAGTGCGAGGCAGATCGCCATGTCGACGGCGACAGCTTCGCCGTGAAGGAGCGGAGGGTCGGCGCGCAGTTCCAGGGAAGGGCTGAAGGTGTGGCCGTAATCGACGGATCTCTCCAGCACCTGCTCCCACAGGTTGGGTTCGAGCTCGTCGAGCATTCCGGAAATCGCCCGGGACAGGACGTCGCTCAAGGTCGAGCCGCAACCGGCCAGGGTCTCCGGGGTGACGGTGCCGACCACCGTCTCGAGGAGTTCGAAGAGAGCCGCGTCCTTCACCAGGGCCATCTTGATGATCTCGGCCATGCCGTTCGCCACGTGCCGCGGGGGGATGGTGCGGAGGAACTCCGGGTCCATCAGGGCGAGTTCCGGTGCGAAGTAGGATCCCAGGCGGTTCTTGTGGTGCTCGTAGTTGATGCCGGTCTTGACCCCGATGCCGGCGTCGATCTGACCGATCAGCGTGGTGGGAATGCGGACGTAGGGCACGCCACGGCGGTACATGCTCGCAGCGAAGCCGACAATGTCCAGGGCGACACCACCGCCGACGGCGATCACCTTCTCGGCACGGCGCAGGATCCCCATCCGTGTCATGGCCTCGGTGACGCTGACAGCCTGCTCAAGGTACTTCGCCTCCTCGTCCCCCTGGATGGTCTGCCAGGTCGCTTCGATCTGCCAGTGCTCGAAGTACGTCTCGAACCTCTCCCGGTACAGGGTCTCGACAAATGAATCGATCACCAGGAGGCAGCGGAACGGACGCCCCTGACCGCCTCCGCAGGCACGGGCGAGGGTGGGGTTGTCGAGGTCCAACAGACCGCGCACCATGCTGACGCCGTAGGCGATGGGCTGTTTGGCCCGAACGTTCCAGTGCAGTCCGGGCGGCTTGGGAAGGTCAGCACCCGGGTTCAGACCGGCAGGCCGGGACATTGCGGGAGTGGACATGGCAAGACCTCCGTGAGCGTTGAGTCACTAGGGGTACGCGGCGTCGTCTTGATCGGGAATCCACACAGATGTCGTCATGAGCGGTCACGGTGACACGGACGGGGGCAAACCGCGGGGCCTGGCGTGGCCCGTGGCGAACCACCCGTCGCGGCGGGCCCGTCAACACGGAACGCTAGAGCGTCACCCGCATACGCTGCAATGTGAGTGGGGTCACAATGCATGCATTCAGATGCATGTAAATTGCTTGCGCCTCGCCGGAATCAAAGAAGCGGCCCCGGCCGCAGGCGGGTGCCTGCGGCCGGGGCCGCTTCGGGGGGTGCCGGGGTACTCAGTCCATCGGTATCGCCGGTTCGTACCTCAGCCTGGCGACGACCGAGGCCGTGGAGTCGTCCAGCGCCGCCGCGTCCAGGGCTTCGGCCAGGGCCTTGCGCAGGGTGCTCTGTCCCGTCTTGGTGAGCAGTCTGCCCGCCTCGGTGACCTGCACGTCCACGCCTCTTCTGTCGTCAAGGGCGCTGCGACGTACCACCCACTGCGCCTCCTCGAGCCGGGCGACCATCCGGCTGACGGACGACTGGTTGGCCCCCAGGGCCTTGACGAGATCGGAGATCCGAAGGGTGCCGTCCCGCTGCTCCGACAGGGAGAGCAGGAGGAGCAGTTCACCCATGGTGACCCCGTGGCTGCGGATCAACCGCCTGCCGGCCGTTGAGTTGACCTGCTCCGTCAAGCGCGCAAGCTGCCGCCAGAGGGCAATCTCGTCTCGTCCACTTGCCGGTCCCCAAGTCGCCATTGACGTGGCCCTTCACTGAGTCCTACGAGCGTTGCGCTGACCAACCGTCCGTCGCTGCACAGCGTAACTCCTTGCGGCAGTTGACCACACCCTCATGTTCGGCCATGATTTGCATGCAATCGCATACATCATTAGCGATCGGCTTCCCCTACGAAAGGCTCGGATCGCCATGCCACTGCCCCTACTGGCCCTGATGCTCGGGGTCTTCTGTGTGGGCACCGCCGAGGTCGTCATCGCCGGGATCCTGCCCGAGATGTCGGCCGACCTGAACGTGTCCATCCCCATGGCCGGCCTGCTGGTCACCGGCTACGCGCTGGGCGTGACCATCGGTGGTCCGATCATCACCATGCTGACCACGAAGCGGTCCCGGAAGGCCCTGCTGCTCAGTCTGATGGGCATCTTCATCGCAGGAAATCTGGTCGCGGCGCTGGCCCCCAACTACTCGATGCTCATGGGGGCGCGCATCTTCACCTCGATGAGCCATGGCACGTTCGCCGCCGTGGCCTGGCACGTTGCCGCTCTCATGTCCCCGCCGGACAAGCAGGCGACCGCCATGGCCAAGATCGCACTGGGCTTCAACTTCGCCAACGTGCTCGGATCTCCCATCGGGACTTTCATCGGCCAGCAGCTGGGCTGGCGATCCACCTTCGTCTTCATCACGATCTTCGCTGTAGTGGTCACGCTTCTCATCTTCAAGTTCGTGCCGAGAGGTCTGACCACCGAGAGTGGGGAGGCCGAGGAAAGCGTCCCGCTGCGCGAACAGTTGAAGGTGTTCCGCAACGGGAGTCTCCAACTCTCCATGCTGATCACGGTGCTTGCCCAGGGAGCGGTCTTCACCACGTCGACGTACCTGGCCCCCCTGCTTCGCGACGTGGGTCACTTCGCGGCTGCCATGGTGGGCGTCTTGCTGGTCGTCTTCGGAATCGGATCGGTGCTGGGCAACATCCTGGGCGGCAAGGCCGCGGACGCCAACGTCATGCGCGGAGTGCTGCGTGCCCAGGCCGCCCTCCTTGTCGCACTCCTGCTCCTCTGGTTCGCCATCCCTCATCAGCTCCTGGCGGTCATCGCGCTCTTCCTGTTCGGTGCCGCCGGTTTCTCCATCATTCCGGCGCTCCAGGCGCGGATTCTCTCGGTGGCTTCCGCGGCGCCGGCCCTCGCGCTCTCCGCCAACGTGTCCGCGTTCAACCTGGGGAACGGGCTGGGGGCATGGCTCGGTGGCACGACCATCGACCTCGGCTTCGGTGTCCGAGCCGTCACCTTGACCGCGGCCCTCGCCACCTCGATCGCGCTGGCCCTCTCGCTGGCCATGTGGGCCCGTGGGCGTCGTGAGTCTCCGGAACTTCCGGTGCTCGACGTGAGCACCGCCGACGCCGCGCTTTCCCAGAAGACGCCGTAATCCGACGCGGAGTGGCCTGAGCGGGGTTCCACCATATTGCGGTGCCGGTGGACAGTGCGGTTGAGGCCGCGGTAGCTCTTCAGCGCCTTCAGGGCCGGGCTCGGGTTTACCCCGGGCCCGGCCCTGAACGCGTAGGTGGACGCGGTCTGTTCCGCCTGCGCCAGGCCACTCTCGACAATCAAAAATAAGTAACGCTATGTTATGTGTGCTGCACTCCAAGGCACCGATGCGAAGCGCTTCCGGACCAGCTAGGGGGAACCGCCTTGCCACCGCTTTACCTTGCCCGCGGCGAAGCAGTCGTAGGTGCCACGCCTGGGCCCTTTACCTACCCTCGCAGGACGAAGCCGACGGAGGCCCTCCTCGCCTGTCGGCGCCGGACCGCGCTCCACGAATGCCGGACCGTTCCGGCACGGGCGTGGAGGAAGGGGCACCGCACTCCCGTGCTCGTCGGCTTTCAGTACGCCTGAATGCCCCATCGCGTGTCGTTCGGCTTCGGGTCCCGCTCAGTGCACATCGGCGCATCAGCACGGCGCTGCGCGGAGAAGCGAGGGCTTTCGCAAAGACCTCCTGCGGCAGTGTCCGGAAGTGGATCTTGTGAGGCCACGCCGATCGGTGGTCCAATGACGCCCCGCGCCGAACCCTCTCCAACTGTTGTGCGGCACTCCGTAACTCGCATCCGGAACAACAAAGCCATCAGTGGGGGGACTTCTCATGTACGACGCTCCGCGGACAGCACGGTCCGGGAGGTCCGTCACTTCACCGCAGGCCGCGTTGCCCGCCCCGCGGAACGCCAGTGTCCTCGGCGAGCTGTCCGGGGCGCTCTTCGCCCAGCTGCCCCGTAGCGACCAGCGGCTCAGAGGGGACCAGTATCTGCGCGGACTGGTCGCGGTGGAGGGCCGCAAATCGGTCCGGAACATCGCCTCTCAGGTCGGCGGCCCTGAACTGGCGCAGAGCCTGCATCACTTCATCGCCTCATCCACGTGGGACTGGGAGCCGCTCGCCTCGGCCCTTCGACGCTATGCCGACAACGAATTGCGGTTCGCCGCCTGGGTGGTGCGATCGGTGCCGATCCCCAAGGGAGGGGCGCATCGCCTCAACCAGGCGGTCCCTGACGACAAGTCCGGCCCGCGATCGTCCAGGGGGCAGCAGGCCATCGGAGTGTGGGGGGTGGCCAAGGACGTCACCGTGCCCGTGAAGTGGAACCTGCTTCGTGACGGCGAAGACATCGCTGAGCGCGCCGCGGCGGCAACTCTGGGATTCGACCGGCATCCGGTCGGGCCTCGACCGGTCGTTCTGGATATCCCCGGCGCTGATCTGCGTCCGGTTTTCGATCGGTACATGGCGGCGGGCGCGCCCCTGCTCGCCGCCGTACCCGCCGATCTGCCGCTGGGTCAGGGGCCGGGGTGGGCACGCCGTTCGCTGCCTGCTGCTCGGCTGCTTCGGCAGAACGGCATGCTTCGGCGTCCGGCGGAGTGGACGGACCCGGCGACGGGCCTCGTGTGCACCAGCCTGATCGCCGGTGTTCGTGTGGAATGGGGCGGCCGCCCACTGTTGCTGCTGGGGCAGTGGGAATCCGGAGTGGGACAGCCGGTCCACTGCTGGCTCACGAACCTGACGGCGACCCCCCTGGGGGTTCTGCTGCGTCTCGCCAAACTCCCGCAGCGTGCCGAGCGGGATTTCGCCAGTTCCGCCTCACATGTCGGGACCTTCGACTACGAGGGACGAAGCTCCGAGGGCTGGCACCGGCACATGACCTTGGCGGCTGCCGCGCACGTCGCTCAGGTGATCGCCGCTGCCAGGGCGCGTGTGCGCCCGTGGAGCCAGTGCATGGCCTCGATGGAGCAGTTGGACTATTCGCTTCAATCTGAACGAATCGGACGTGGCGTTGTCTAAACATTCTTCCTCGATCTATGTCACGTCCCCGCAAGGATCTGACACAAGTCGCTTGATCGAATCGCCCGAGATGCTTCCATGCGCCCATCATCGGAGCATGCGAATTCTGGTTGCTGGTGGTGGCATCAGCGGTCTGGCCACAGCGGTTGCTCTGGGACGGCGAGGGCATCACGTTCTTGTGCTGGAGCAGCGACCGGTCTTCACCGAGAGCGGGGTGGGGGTTCGGTTGGTTCCTCGCGCCTTCCAGCTGCTGGACCAACTCGGAGTGGGGGACGCTGTACGGGAACGGTCGCTGGCGATCGACGAATTCCACGTCATGGACGGCTCGACCGGGGAGCGGGTCACCTCCGCGACGTTGCCCACCTGTCGCGGCCGGTCGTACTCGGCGCACGCGACAGCTCACCGGCTGGACGTGTATGAACCGCTCCTCGAAGCCTGCTGGGACCTGGATTCCGTTCAACTGTGCACAGACAGCCGCGCGGTCGGCTATACCCAGCACGGTGAATCGGTGGTTGTCGCGCTCGCCAACGGACGAACGGTGACGGGGGATGCGCTGATCCTCGCCGATGGTGTCCGTTCCCTCGCCCACAACGACGCGGAATGGGCCGGTGTGATCCCGGAAGCGGAAATCGCGGTCTATCACACCGTCATTCCCATGGAATCGCAGGCCGGCCCATGGGGAGAGGCCGCGGCTACTTCCTGGGTGGGGACCGGCTGGCATTTATCTCACTACCCTTTGCCTGATTACCAGTACCTGAGTATTTCCGCCACAAGACATCGTCACACCGGTGCCGGCCTCTTCGGCGCACGATTGGATCTGGAGCACGTGCTGGCAGCGTTTCCGGAGATCGGATACGCCGCCCGCAACGTCCTTACGATGGGCGAGTATTGGCGGGCATGGACGGTTCGCAGGCAGCAGGAAACGCCGCGTTGGGCGTCCGGCAGGATCGCACTGGTCGGTGACACCGCGCATCCGGCACGTCTGCTTGAGGATTCGGGCGTACATCATGCGTTGGAGGACGCCGTCGCACTCGGCGAGTCGGACTCGCCGGGTGCGGGTGTGAGGAGCTGGCTCGCTGATTACCACGCTCGACGTGGTGAGCAGGTGCGCCAGGTTCATGCGGAAGCCGGACCCGGGCAACCTGAGGGGCCTCGCGTTCCTCAAGCGGCGTCCGACTGTTGATCTCACGCGTGCCCGAGCGGTCACGGCTGGGTGTGACGAAGCCCGAAGTGGGCCACCGCAACGGGGCGCGCTCGCCGCGCTCAGGCGAGAACCGCGCCATCGACGAGCTCGTGGCCTTTTGGCGAGACACGCTGAGGTCGAGGCGCAGCGCACCTGACAACTGGCTTGCGACCGGCCTGCACCACAGTGCGGACGTCGGCGGGCCGTGCGCCGATGGCTGCGATGGCGAGGTCTCGTTCGAGGCGGTTGACGCTGAGCCCGTGCCGGAACGGGCTGTACGCGGACTTCCGCCGCCCGTACCGGCGGCTCCGGGCTGACACCGGCCCGCAGCCTCTGCAGCTTCCGGCCCGGAGCCCTGGAAGACGCCCCGCACGGACCTGTCCGTGCGCTCGGCGACCTCGCCGCGAGCTGCCTGGTCCGCGACCGCTTCTACCGTGCCGCGCGCACCGAGCTCGACCAGCGGGGCGCTGCGCTGCGCTCCCGGCCCGTCGTCGACCAGGCCCGCGGCATGGTCATGCATGTGCTGGGCTGCGGCGGGTGTGGAGAAGCGAGGCCGCGGCCTGAGGCGGGAGCTGGTCCCGCTGTCCAACTGAGGGGCAACGGGGGAGTAGCCGAGGAGCAGCGACCGAGAGACACCCCGAACGGCAACTGAAGGTCCCCCACCGTCACCCACCCGGCGGTGCGGGTAGCGCGAATGGTGCCCGGCGGCGGGCGGCCGCCGCCCCGGCGGGCTGTGATGGGCTCAGGGGCGCGACGGCCGTGCCCCTTCAGCGCCCCGCCGAAGGAGCCCAACCCATGCGCCGTACCGCCCGTGTCCTGTCCGCCACCGCCCTGGCCGGTGCCGCCCTGGGGGCCGCCGCCTCGGCCGCGTACGCGGACCCGGCCGCGGAGGTCACCCCGAGCTCCGTCGAGGCCGGCGGCACCGTCACCATCTCCGTCACCTGCGACGCGATCAGCGGCGCTCCGCCCGACTTCATCGAAGCCACCTCGCAGGGCTTCGAGGAGGGCAAGGTCCAGCTGCGCCGGGTCACCGGCAACGAGGAGACCGTAGCGGGCGCCGCGTACAGCGGTACGGCCCGTATCCCGCCCGGTGGGGGCGGCGGGAGCGGCGGGAGCGGTGGGAACGGCGGCGGCGGAGACGGGAACGGCGGAGACGGCGGGACCTTCGACGGCGACAGCGACGGCGACGTCGGCGGCCACAGCAACGCGGTGGGTTCCGAGTCCGAGTGGGGCGTCGACGGCGCGTGCCCCGTGGCATCCGGCGGCCGCGAGGAACAGTGGACCGCGTCGTACACCGTGGCCCGGGGCGACGCCACCGCCCGCGACACGGTGGAGCGCCCCGCCCCGGTCCAGCGCGGCGTCCGCGCCGGTGAGGGCGGCGCCTTCACCGACTCCCTCCCGGCCCTGATCACCGGCGGTGTCCTGATCACCGGCGCGCTGGGCGCGGCCGTATACCGCCTGCGGACCAAGGACGCGTCGGTAAACAGCTGACACGTCATCCGACGTACCGATGACGACCCTCACCCGCCCACAGACCTGAGCACGACCCCGGCACTGCACTGCACCACCGAATGCACGGAATGCGCGGAGGCACCCATGCGGCGGACGGATCCGGAAGGGCACGGGCCCGTCCGCTACGGGCCGCCGCTTCCCGATCAGGGTCTGCCCGTGCTGCCGGAACTGCGTGCCGTGCTCGCCGCCGCGGCGGACCGGGCCGACACCGAGCCCGCGGGCGGCGGACCGGCGCTCCTCGAAGCGGCCTGCGGCTACTGGGCCCGGCGGGGACTGCCCACCGCACCGGACAGGGTGGCCGCCGCACCAGGCGCCCCCGCTCTGCTCCTCGCGCTGACCGGCGCGCTCGGCGGCGACGTCCTGGTGCCGCGGCCCTGCGCCGCGTGGTGGACGCCGCAGGCACGCCTGCTGGGAAGATCCGTGTTCCATGTGGCGACGCCCGCGGAGTGCGGCGGCGTACCGGATCCGTACGCCCTCCTGGAGACCGTACGAAGGGTGCGCGCCGAAGGCGGCGACCCGCGGCTGCTCGTGCTCTCCGTCGCCGACGACCCCACCGGTACCGTCGCGCCTCCCGAGGTGGTCCACGAGACCGTCGAGGCCGCGGTGGGCGAGGGACTGCACGTCGTCAGCGACGAGACCTGGCGCGACACCCTGCACCAGCCGCAGGACACCGTGCTGGTCAGCCCCGCCGAGATGCTCCCCGGCGAGGTCACCGTCCTCATGGATCTCGCCGGCTCCTTCCTGCCGCAGGGCTGGCCGGCCGCCGTCGCCCGCTTCGCCGACAACGACTCCGGTGTCCGGCTGCGCGCCCGCGTCCTCGACGTACTCACCGTGCTCGGTGCCCGGGTCGCCGAACCCGTCGCCGCGGCCGCCGCGTACGCGCTCGGCGAGCCCGACGCGATCACCGGGCGGCTCACGGCCTCCGTACGCCTCCACGCGCGCGTGGCCGCCGCCGCGCACCACGCGGTGGTCGGCTCGGGCGCCCTCGCGCGGCCTCCGCGGGCCGGCAGGCACCTGTACGTGGACCTCGGACCGCTGCGCTCCGCGCTCGGCGCGCACGGTGTGGGCGACGCGCAGGATCTGGAGGAGTTCCTGACCGTCCGGCTTGGCCTGCCCACGCCGGGCGGCCACCGGTTCGGCGACGAACTCGCGGCGCTCCGGGTGCGGCTGGCCACCGCGCCGCTGCTCGGTGCGACGGACGAGGAGCGGGCGGAATGCCTCACGTCACCCTCGCCGTTGGAACCGCCGCATGTGCAACACGCGTTGACCTTGTTGGAGTCGGCCTTCGACGATCTCCGAGATGACGCTCAGCGATGGGAGCCTCCTCGATGACGCAGCAGTCCGAGTCGACCACGAGCAGCTCTACGACATCCACGACCACGCGGGACGAGGATGACCCGGCGTCCTTCCTGGCGCCTGCCCTGGCCTCGGCGCAGCCCGGTGCCGGTGCCGGTGCTCCCCCGTCTCCTCTGTCCCCACTGTCTCCTCCCGTTCCGCTCGCCGAGCCCCGTCCGCTCGGCGAGAGGCGTGTCTGGCCGCGGTCCTTCGTGGACCGGCTGACGGCGCCGCTGCCGGGGCTGCGGGCTCTCGCCCGGTTCGCCCGCGAGGGCGCGCTGCGGCCGGGGCCTGACGCGCTGGCCGACATCCCCGCGTTGCCGTTCGAACCCGGGCCGCTGCCGCGGGTGGGTGTGCACACCGTCGCCGTCTCCTGGGCCGGGCACGCGAGTTGGGTCATCCGCGTCGGCGGGCTCACCGTCCTCACCGACCCGGTCTGGTCCCGCAAGATCCTCGGTACCCCGGCCCGGATCACGCCCGTCGGCGTGGCCTGGAGTGCGCTGCCGCGCGTCGACGCGGTCGTCATCAGTCACAACCACTACGACCACCTGGACGCGCCGACCCTGCGCCGACTCCCGCGCGACACACCGGTGTTCGTACCGGCCGGGCTTGCGCGCTGGTTCAGGCGCCGCCGGTTCACCCAGGTCACCGAGCTCGACTGGTGGGAGGCGGCCGAACTGGACGGTGTCCGCTTCGACTTCGTCCCCGCCCACCACTGGTCCAAGCGCAGCCTCACCGACACCTGTCGCACGCTCTGGGGCGGCTGGGTCCTCACCGCACCCGACGGACAGCGGGTGTACTTCGCGGGCGACACGGGATACGGCCACTGGTTCGCCCACATCGGCCGGCGCTATCCGGGCATCGACCTCGCGTTGCTCCCCATCGGTGCGTATGACCCCCGGTGGTGGCTGAGTGATGTGCACTGTGACCCGGAGGAGGCGGTCCGCGCCGCCGTCGATCTGGGGGCCCGGCGGATGGCGCCCATGCACTGGGGCACGTTCGTCCTTTCCGCCGAGCCGGTACTCGAACCGCTGACGCGGGTCCGGGCGGCCTGGGAGAAGGCGGGGCTGGACCGGGAGGACTTGTGGGATCTGGCGGTGGGGGGATCTCGGGTTCTGGGGTGATTGCGGATGTCGGGTGACTGCGGGTTGTTCCGGGTTGCTCGCGCAGTTCCCGGCGTCCCTGGCGTGCCGCACGTCTGCCGTGCTCCGCCGGCTGGCGTGCTGCGCTCCTGCCGGGCCGCGTCGCCTGCCGGGTGCGCCTCGCCCTACTGGGGCGCGGTCCTGCGCACCCGGCGCCACACGCCCGGCAGCAGGCTGATCACCACCGTCAGGACCACCGCCGCCACGACGCCCTCCCAGGGTTCGCTGAAGAGGGAGCCGCCCGCGACGCCGATGAGTTGGTAGGTCGCCGCCCAGGCCAGGCAGGCGGGGATGTCGCCGCGGGCGAAGGTGCGCAGGGGCATCTTCGCCATCAGGCAGGCGAGCATCACCGGGATACGGCCGGCCGGGACGAGGCGGGAGAGGACCAGTACGGCGATGCCGTGGTCGCCCAGCTTCTCCTGGGCCTGGGCTAGGCGGTCCTCGGGGGCGCGGGAGCGGAGGGCCTCCAGCCAACGCGAACCGTTCTTGGAGCCCATCCCGCGCTGCCCCAGCCAGTACAGCGCGACATCGCCGAGGAACGCGGCGAGCGCCGCCACCACGAAGATCAGCAGCATCGCGAACGGCGCCGTCTGGTGAAAGGCCACCACGGCCGCCGAACTGACCAGCGCACCGGTCGGCACCACCGGCACCAGCGCGCCGATCAGCACCAGCAGGAAGAGCGTGGGATACCCGATCGCCTGCTGTGCGGTCTCCGGCGCCGTGGTCGAGGTCGCGGCCAGGAAACTCACCGGACCACCTCCGGACGCGCACACAGCCGCGCGACCCCTGAGGCAGCCGGGGCGGATATGACCATCACTTCGCGCCCGAGGCCACGGCGGTCGGAGACCGTCACCGTGCGACCTCCGGCCGCACACTCTCGCCGTGGCCGAGCAGGTGCACCGCGACCTGGGGCGCGCGTTCGGCGGCGAGGCGCACGAACTCCTCGCCCGGCGCGTGGAATTCATGGGGGCGCACGGCGTCCATTCCGATCGGCCAGTACGTGCCGTAGTGCACCGGCACAGCGCTGCGTGGCATCAGTCGGGCGAGCGCCTCGGCCGCGCGCCCCGCGTCCAGGTGTTCTTCCCCGAGATGCGGCCCCCATCCGCCGACCGGCAACAGAGCCACGTCGACCGGTCCGACTTCCTCGGCCATCGACTCGAACAGCCCGGTGTCCCCGGCGAAGTAGGTGCGCGCCTCACCCTCGACCACGAACCCCAGTGCGGGCACCCGGTGCGGACCGAGCGGCAGCCGCCGCCCGTCATGGCGCGCCGACACGGTACGTACGACCAGGTCACCGACGTCCGTCCGGTCGCCGGGTGCCACCTCGGTGAGCACCAGGTGGTCCAGCCGGCGCAGCGCCGGCACCGCGCGCGGCGCACCCCGGGGCACGAGTACGCGCGTCCCGGGCGCGAGCCGCGCGAGCGAGGGCAGATGCAGATGGTCGGAGTGCAGATGCGACACGAGCACCACGTCGGCCACCGCGGCCGACGGCGGGGGCGGCGCCCCGCGCCTGCGCCTGAGGTGTGCGAGCCGGCGCGCGAAGAGCGGGTCCGTAAGCACGCGCGTGCCGGAGTCCTCCAGCGTGCAGGTGGCATGGCCCCACCAGGTGATCTCCACCGGCACTTCTTTGCCTCCTTCGCGCGACTCCCCCCGAGCCTACGGGCAGGAGTAGGGTCGGCGACGAAACCCGGAGGTGAGGGGGGACACCATGGGAGAAGCGCGCGGTGCCACCGGCACGCACGCCCTCAGGTTCCCGCCCGGCGGGGCAGCACCCCTCTCGTTGCGCGTGACGGCGATCGCGAGCCTCACGCCCCTGGAGGAACTGGACGCGGACCCGTTCCTGGTGGACTCCCGCAGCCAGCACGCGATGTGCGCCCGCTGGGCCGCCGAACACGGCTACGTCGTCACCCGCGAACTTCTCGTACGAGGTCTGCGCCCCGACCACCGCACCCTGTGGGCCGACGTCGAGGCGGGCCACGTCGACCTGTTCGTCGCGCCCAGCCACCGTGTCCTGGAGCGCGCCCTCGCCTCGGTCGACGAGTTCACCGCCGAGTGCTTACGCCGCGGCGTACGGGTCGAGACCGTCGGCAGCGCGGAACCCTCGTACGACGCCCAGATGAAGGCCCGGGTCCACCGCCGCCTCTCGATGCCGACCGCGGGGTACGACGGCCGCTGAGCGACAGGGCCCCGCCGGGCGGCAGGGTCCGCAGCGTCCGCCGAGCTGCTGAGCCGCTGACCTGCGATCCGTTCTGTGACCTTGAGACGATCGGCCGTGTCGGTCCGTTGTGACAGGGTGGAAGCAGGCCTCGCGGACCGGGCGGGCCGGGACGTGAGGTGGGCAGGGCGTGGGCGGCGGGGGTTGGCGGCGGGTTCTCAGCGGGCTGTGGCGAAGTATCGCGGTGTGGGCCGTGTCCACGGTCACGATGCTCGTTCTGGCCGGTGCGCTGCCCGACTTCGAACTGCGGACGGACACCGGTGACAGCGCCACGCAGATAGCGGTAACGGCGGGGGTCGGCGCGGGCGTCTTCGGCCTGCTGTCGTCGTTGGTGTGGCCCCTGCTCGTCAGGGCGCTGCTGCTGGTGCCCGCGCTCGTGCTCGGGCTGCTCGTCTTCTTCCTCAACGGGTCCTTGTTGTTGATCGCCCTGCGGATCAATCCCTCCGGGCGGGGCGAGGCCGCGCCGGAGACCGCCGTGGTCGTCGCCGCGGTGATGTCCGCCGTCGCCTCGGCCACCGGTGGTGCCCTCGCCGTACGGGACGACGACGCCTACCGGCGCAGGCTGTATAGGCTCGCCGACCGACGCCGCAGACGCGCCGACGGGCAGGCCGGCCCCTCGACCCCCGCCGCCCTCTTCCTCCAGCTCGACGGCGTCGGTCACGACGTACTGCGGGAGGCCGTCGGGAAGGGACTCATGCCGACCGTGGTGCAGTGGCTGGGCAGCAGCAGGCCGAGCGCCCGCGCCTCCCACCGGCTCATCCACTGGCGCACCGACTGGTCCAGTCAGACCGGCGCCAGTCAGCTCGGCATCCTGCACGGCAGCAACCACGACGTCCCGGCCTTCCGGTGGTACGAGAAGGACAGCCAGGAGGTCATGGTCTGCAACCGGCCCAGCAGCGCCGCCGAACTCCAGCGCCGGGCCGTCGAGCACACCGGCGACGGGGGACTGCTCACCGTCGACGGCGCCAGCCGCGGCAACCTCTTCAGCGGCGGCGCCGACCAGCTGGCCCTCGTGCTGTCCATGGCCGCGAGGCGGGGTAAGGAGAACCGCTCCCGGTCCGGCTACTTCGCGTACTTCATCGACCCCGCCAACGCCGTCCGCACCGCCATGTCCTTCGTCGCCGAGGTGTTCCGGGAGATCGGCCAGTCCACCCGGTGCCGTGCCAGGAAGCAGCGTCCGCGCGTCAACCGCGGCGGGCTGTATCCCTTGATCCGCGCCTTCGCGACCGTCGTCGAGCGGGACGTCGTCGTCGCCGCGGTCATCGGCGACATGCTCGCCGGGCGCAATTCGGTCTACGCCGACCTGGTGGGGTACGACGAAGTGGCGCACCACTCCGGGCCGCGCAGCCGCGACGCGGAGAAGGTCCTGGCGCGCCTGGACCGCTCGCTCGCGCTGATCGCGAAGGTCGCCGAGCACGCCCCGCGGCCGTACCGCATCGTGGTGCTCTCCGACCACGGCCAGAGCCCCGGGGAAACCTTCCAGACCCGCTACGGACTCACCCTCGGCAACCTGGTCCGCGCCGGCTGCGGGCTGCCCGTGCCACGCAAGGTGCGGCGTACTCATAGCGGCGCCGAGGCGCGGGCGGCGGTGCGGGCCGCGCTGCGCAGGCCCGTCGAGGAGGGCGGCGAACAGCACCGGCCCTCCCGCCGCTCCGAGCCCATCGTGCTGGCCTCCGGCAACCTGGGGCTCGTCTCCTTCCCCGACGTGCCGCACCGGATGAGCCGGGAGGAGATCGACCGGCGCCATCCCGCGCTGCTGTCGACGCTCGCCAACCACCCCGGCGTCGGCTTCGTCCTCGTACGCAGTGAGAAGTACGGCGGACTCGTCCTCGGCGCGCACGGAGCGGAGGTTCCGGTGGACGAGCTCGACGACGAACACCCGGGCCCGCTGGCCGACTTCGGCCCCGGCGCCGCTGACGCCGTACGCCGGACCCACTCCTTCCCGCACGTCGCCGACATCATGGTCAACTCCTGGTACGACCCCGGGGAGGGCGAAGTCCTCGCCTTCGAGGAGCAGATCGGCTCGCACGGCGGACTCGGCGGCGCCCAGGGACGGCCCTTCCTGCTGTCGCCGACCGCGCTGTCCCTGCCGGTCGAGGACGGCGCCGAACTGGTCGGTGCGGAGCAGTTGCACCACGTATTGCGGCGGTGGCTGCGCGAGTGCGACGGGCCTCAGGTGCCGCTGACGGCACGGCCGAACGAGCGGGCCGCGTAGGCACGCGCCTGGGACGCGCGCCGGAAAATTGGGCTGCGGTGAGCGGCTGCCGGGCACACACTGGCCGCATCGGACACCGCGCACCTGCGCGTCCTACTCGAACACCCCTGGAGCCACTGCGTGCAGGCAGCCGTCACCGTCACTCCCGCCCGTATACCGGAGCTGCTGCTCGGTCTCGCGACCGTGCGGCCGGTCTTCATCTGGGGTGCTCCCGGCATCGGAAAGTCCTCCCTGGTAAGGGAGTTCGCCGAGTCGCTGGGTCTGGAGTGCGTGAGTCTGCTCGGTACCCAGCTGGCGCCCGAGGACCTCATCGGGGTCCCGCAGATCCGTGACGGGCGCTCGGTGTTCTGCCCGCCGGAGTCGATCGCCCGCGACGAGCCGTACTGCCTGTTCCTGGACGAGCTGAACGCGGCGACGCCGGACGTCCAGAAGGCGTTCTACTCGCTGATCCTGGACCGCCGTATCGGCAACTACGAGCTGCCGCAGGGCTCGATCGTGATCGGCGCGGGCAACCGCGCGACGGACAACGCGCTGGCCCGGCCGATCTCCTCCGCGCTGATCAACCGCCTTGCCCATGTGCACCTTGAGGCGTCCCCGAAGGACTGGCTCGTGTGGGCCGCCGCCAACGACATCCACCCGTGGATCCTGGACCACCTCACCGACCGCCCCGACCACCTGTGGTCCAAGCCGCCCAAGACGGAGGAGCCCTTCTCCACGCCCCGCTCCTGGCACATGCTGTCCGACGCCCTGCGCTCCTTCGGCCCGGCCCTCGACGAGGACACCCTGAGGGTGATCGCGCACGGCACGCTGACGCCCGCCCACGCGGTCGCCTTCTGCGGCTACGTCAAGATCGTGCGCAGCCGGTTCGGCATCGAGGCCATCATCAAGGGCGAAGCCCGCTGGCCCAGCCGTCTTGAGGACCGCGACCTGCTCTACTACCTCGCCGAGTCCTTCCGCGGCCGCCTCGTCAAGGAACTGCCCGCCAGCAAGGAGCACACCTCGGAGCATGGGCGCCAGACCGCGTTCCGCGCCAAGTCGCTGCTCGTACAGCTCGCCGAGATCTCCGTCGAGGTCGCCCAGAGCGTCATCGCGTCCGACGTCGACGGCAACCCCGTACTGCCCGCGTGGTTCCTGGTGGAGGCGGCGCGCGACATGCCGCGCCTGGTGGAGGCCCGGCGGTGAGCCGCAAGCACAAGCAGGGCGACAAGGAGAAGCCGGATCCGGCCGCCGAGGCCTTCGCGGAGGGGATGCGGCTGGTGCGGGCCAACCGCGCGCTGGCCGCCATCGGATTCAGTACGTGCCGTACGAAGAACTGCGAGGCGAGCCCTCGTGACGGCCTCGTCCGCGTCGACTCCAGCGGCGTGCTGCATATGCACCCCACCCGCCGTGCGGAGCCGGCCGAATGGGCCTGGGCCGCCGCGCACGGCATCATCCACCTCGGCTTCGGCCATGTCCCGGCGGCGACCGGCGACCGTCAGCAGCCCGACCGCTTCGACCTCGCCGCCCGCTGCGCCGTGGTCAACCGCTTCCTGCTCGGCTTCCCGGTGGGCCTGACCCCCGAGGACCTGCCGGCCTCCTACCCCGACGGCGACGAGGAGCAGCTCGCCGCGCGCTGGCGCCGCGACGGGATTCCGGCGGCGTACGAGCGGTGCGGTACGGCGGGCGGTGAGCCGGACCAGCTCCTGGTGACCTGGCACACCTGGAGCGGTGGCACCGCGCCCGACTGGCAGCTGGCCTTCGCACAAGCGCTGACCCGGACCATGGCCGCCGCGATGGACATGGCGGGCGGCCGCCGCGCCTCCATGCGCGGCGGCCCCACCCGGCTGCAGCCCTGGGAGAAGGCACTGAGCTGGTTCGTGTCCTCCTACCCCCTCCTCGGCGGCATCGCGGCCGGCATCACCGTCGTAGCCGACGCCGAGCTCGCCCGCGCCCACGGCATCTCCATCGCCGCCGTCAACGCGGAGGCGGCCGAGATCTACATCAACCCGCTGCGCGAATTCGACGACGAGGAATGGCGGTTCGTCCTCGCCCACGAGATGCTGCACGCCGCCCTGCGCCACAGCGACCGCTGCGGCACCCGCGACCCGTATCTCTTCAACATCGCCGCGGACTACGTCATCAACGGCTGGCTGTGCGAGATGCACGTCGGCTCGATGCCCGAAGGGCTGCTGTACGACCAGGAGTTGAGGGATCTGTCGGCGGAGGAGGTGTACGACCGGATCGCGCAGGACCTGCGCCGGATGCGCCGCCTGTCCACACTGCGCGGCAAGGGTGTCGGCGACATGCTCGGCGGCCCGCTCGGCTCACCGCGCGACTACGTGGACCTCGACGAGTTCTACCGCCGGGGCCTCGGCCAGGGCCTTGACCTGCACCAGCGGCAGGAGCGCGGGTTCCTGCCCGGCGGCCTGGTCGAGGAGATCCGCGCGCTCAGCCATCCGCCGCTCGCCTGGGACGCCCAACTGGCCCGCTGGTTCGACGAGTTCGTGCCGCGCCCCGAGCCCCTGCGGACGTACGCGCGTCCCTCCCGTCGCCAGGCGGCGACCCCAGACATTCCGCGCGCCGGCCGCTACTTCCCGCCCGAGGAGATCGCCCGCTGCACCTTCGGCGTCGTCCTCGACACCTCAGCCTCGATGGACCGCACCCTGCTCGGCAAGGCACTGGGCGCCATCGCCTCGTACGCCGAGGCCCGTGACGTACCGGCCGCGCGCGTCGTCTTCTGCGACGCCGCCCCGCACGACGCCGGCTATCTGCCGGTGACGGAGATCGCCGGGCGGGTCCGGGTGCGCGGGCGCGGCGGTACGGTCCTGCAGCCGGGCATCGATCTGCTGCACCGCGTCGACGACTTCCCGCCGGGCGCGCCCATACTGGTGATCACGGACGGCTGGTGCGACGTCCTGCGGGTACGGCGCGAGCACGCGTACCTGATTCCGCAGGGCGCGCGGCTGCCGTTCACCGCGCGGGGGCCGGTGTTCCGGGTGAGTTGAGCGGGCGCGGGCCCCATCAACTGGGTGGTCCGGGCGGAGGTGTGATCGGATGGGGCATACGGAACCCCGGTAACGGGACCACACCCGAAAGGACTCATCGTGGCAACCACGCGCTCTGCACACACCGTCTGGGAAGGCAACCTGCTCGAGGGCAACGGCGTCGTCACCTTCGACTCCTCCGGCGCCATCGACGAGCAGCCCGTGACGTGGGCGTCGCGCTCCCAGGACGCGAACGGCAAGACCAGCCCCGAGGAGCTGATCGCGGCCGCCCACTCCAGCTGCTTCTCCATGGCGTTCTCGCACGCCCTCGCGGGGGCCGGTACCCCGCCCACCAAGCTCGTCACCTCCGCCGACGTCAGCTTCCAGCCGGGCGAGGGCATCACCGGCATCCACCTCACGGTCGAGGGCACGGTGCCGGGCATCGAAGAGGACGCCTTCGTCGCCGCGGCCGAGGACGCCAAGAAGAACTGCCCGGTCAGCCAGGCGCTCACCGGCACGACGATCACGCTGTCGGCGAAGCTCGCCTGACAGCCCCGTAGGCAGTACGGCGCCGCGGTCCCTCGAAGGGGCCGCGGCGCTGTCATGTCCGGGCCCGCGCCGAGCACCCGCCTCATTGACGCGCAGGGCACCGCCCCATTGACAAGAGCGCACTCAAGTTTTGTGCTTGAGGGCGGGCAGAGCCGGGCAGGGCGGGTGGAAGGGGACGGACATGGCACGTGCGGTCGGGATCGATCTCGGTACGACGAACTCCGTGGTCGCTGTTCTGGAGGGCGGCGACCCCACGGTCGTGGCCAACGCGGAGGGCGCGCGCACCACACCCTCCGTGGTGGCCTTCGCCAAGAACGGCGAGGTGCTCGTCGGGGAGGTCGCCAAGCGGCAGGCCGTGACGAACGTGGAGCGCACCGCGCGTTCCGCCAAGCGTCACATGGGCGATGCGAGCTGGCGCTTCCCGGAGACGGGCGCCATCGACGGCACCCGGTACCGCGCTCAGGAACTGGCCGCGCGCGTGCTGCAGAAGCTGAAACGGGACGCCGAGGCGTATCTCGGCGAGGACGTCACGGACGCCGTGATCACGGTGCCCGCCTACTTCGACGACGCGCAGCGCCAGGCCACCAAGGAGGCGGGCGAGATCGCGGGGCTCAAGGTCCTGCGGATCATCAACGAGCCGACGGCCGCCGCCCTCGCGTACGGGCTGGACCGCGGCGAGGAACAGACCGTTCTCGTCTTCGACCTGGGCGGCGGGACCTTCGACGTCTCGCTCCTGGAGATCGGCGACGGCGTCATCGAGGTCAAGGCCACCAACGGGGACACCCAACTCGGGGGCGACGACTGGGACCAGCGGGTCGTCGAGCATCTCGCCCAGCGGTTCAAGGCCTCGCACGGCATCGACCTCGGACACGACAAGATGGCGCTGCAACGGCTGCGCGAGGGCGCCGAGAAGGCCAAGATCGAACTGTCCAGCGCCTCCGAGACCACCGTCAACCTGCCCTACATCACCGCCACCGCCGAAGGCCCGCTGCATCTCGACGAGAAGCTGACGCGCGCTCAGTTCCAGGAGCTGACCGCCGACCTGCTCGACCGCTGCAAGAACCCCTTCCACCAGGCCGTGAAGGACGCGGGCGTGAAGCTCTCCGTGGTCGACCGGGTCATCCTGGTCGGCGGCTCGACCCGGATGCCCGCCGTCACCGACCTGGTGAAGGAACTCACCGGCAAGGACCCGCACAAGGGCGTCAACCCGGACGAGGTCGTGGCCGTGGGCGCCGCACTCCAGGCGGGTGTCATCCGCGGTGACGTCAAGGACGTCCTCCTGCTCGACGTCACCCCGCTGTCCCTCGGTATCGAGACCAAGGGCGGCATCATGACCAAGCTCATCGAGCGCAACACCACGATCCCGACCCGGCGTTCGGAGATCTTCACGACCGCCGTGGACAACCAGCCTTCGGTCGGTATCCAGGTCTACCAGGGCGAGCGCGAGATCGCCGCGTACAACAAGAAGCTCGGCGTCTTCGACCTCACCGGGCTGCCGCCCGCGCCGCGCGGGGTGCCGCAGATCGAGGTCGCCTTCGACATCGACGCCAACGGGATCATGCACGTCTCCGCGAAGGACCTCGCCACGGAGCGCGAGCAGAAGATGACGGTCACCGGCGGCTCCGCGCTCCCCAAGAACGACATCGACCGCATGATGCGCGAGGCCGAGCAGTACGCCGACGAGGACCGCAGGCATCGTGAGGCCGCCGAGACACGCAACCAGGCCGAGCAACTCGTCTACCAGACCGAGAAGTTCATCCGGGAGAACGAGGAGCGCATCCCGTCCGAGACGAAGCCGGAGGTCGAGTCGGCCATCGCGGAGCTGAAGGAACTCCTGAAGGCGCCCGCCGACACGAGCTCGCTGCGGGCCGCAGTCGAGAAGCTCGCCACGGTGAGCCAGAAGATGGGCCAGGCCATGTACGCGCAGGCCCAACAGGCACCGCCGCAGACGGCCCCGCAGGACGAGCCGGCCACCGAGCACACCCCGAACGACGAGGAGGGCGTGGTGGACGCGGAGATCGTGGACGAAGAGCGGGACAGGGGTGGAGACGCGGACAGGGACACGGGCGCGAAGGGCGGAGCCGCCTAGGGGGTGTCGTTTGGATCACCTCGGGTCCGCGACGCCTGGCACGGCACCTCGCCGCGTTGTCGCATCACCCGGGTACGTTCAGTACGCGGGTCATGCTCCGCCTTGCGATGCACCGCACCATGCGCCGCGGCCTGATCCGAGGTGATCCAAACGACACCCCCTAGGACCTGTCCTAGTACCCCAGTGCCGCGCGTCGTCTGGTGTTCGGCCGCCCGTCACCCGGTATCCCTAACGTGCGGGCCATGAAGAGACTTTCGATCACGGTCGGCGCAGTCGCGCTGACCGTCGGGCTCGCGACACCCGCCGTGGCCGACCGCGACGCCGAGAACTTCGGTCAGGGCACTGCCTTCGAGCAAGGCACGGCCTTTGGTCAGGCCACGGCCGTCGGTCAAGGCACGGGCCTCGGTCAGGCCACGGCCTTCGGTCAAGCCACGTTGACCGGGTTCGCCTCGCTTCCGGCCGAGACGTTCGTCCCGAACAGCGAGCCGTCCGGCTCGGCCATCGGGGCGGGCCCGTTCAACGGCATCACCGGTCCGTTCGCCGACCAGCCCGTCCAGGGCTTCAGCGGCGCCGTCAACCGCCACGACGGCAGTTACGACGTGCTGTCCGACAACGGCTACGGCAGCCAGGCCAACAGCGCCGACTTCCTGCTGCGCGTACACCGCGTCAAGCCGGACACGAAGACCGGCAAGGTCAAGGTCCTGGGCGGCTTCAACCTCAGCGACCCCCACCACAAGGTGCCGTTCCCGCTCACCCGGACCGACCGGGTACTGACCGGCGCCGACTTCGACGTCGAGTCGATCGTGCGGGCGTACGACGGCTCGTACTGGCTGGGCGACGAGTTCGGCCCGTTCCTCCTGCACTTCTCCTCCACCGGCAAGCTTCTCGAAGCCCCGATCTCGCTCGACGGAGTGCGGGCGCCGGAGAACCCGTACCTGAACGGCGCCCAGCCGACCACCGGCAGCAGCAAGGGCTTCGAGGGCATGGTCCGCGCGGTGGACGGCCGTCACCTCTACCCGCTACTTGAAGGCACGGTCAACGGTGACACCCCCGGTGACCTGCGCTTCAGCGAGTTCGACCTGAAGGCCCGGGAGTACACCGGGAAGCGTTTCACCTACCGCCTGGAGTCGCCCTCCAACGCCATCGGTGACGCCATCGCCGTCGACAAGAACCGCTTCCTCGTCATCGAGCGCGACGGCGGCCAGGGCGCCGACGCCAAGTTCAAGCGGATCTACCTCGCCGACACCCGCGACCGCAACGGCGACGGGGTCATGGACAAGACCCTCGTGGCCGACCTGATGAACATCGCGAACCCGAAGGGTCTCGGCGGCTTCGGCGCGACATTCACCTTCCCGTTCACCACGATCGAGGACGTCGTCCTCCTCGACAGCCGGACGCTGGCGGTCCTGAACGACAACAACTTCCCGTTCTCCTCCGGCCGTACGCCCGGCAAGGCGGACAACAACGAGTTCATCACCATCAAGCTCACGGAGAGCCTGAAGGCGGACAAGCGCGCGCTCAAGTAACGGCGCACGGGCCAGGCCGGCCGCCCTACATGTGCACCGCCTGGCCCGCGGCCTGTTGCGCGGGCGCCCCGCGCCGGTAGAGCGCCAGCGTCACGACGAACCCGACCGCGAAGAACAGCGCCGACCACCAGTACGCGGTCGAGTAGCTCTCCAGCGAGGCTTGCGCCTGTACCCGCGCTGTGGGCTGCTTGCCGACGAGGTAGCTCGTGGCGGCGCTCGTGGCGAGGGTGTTGAGGAGGGCTGTACCGATTGAACCGCCCACCTGCTGGGTGGTGTTGACCATCGCGGAGGCCACTCCCGCATCGTGCGCGGCGATGCCGGACGTGGCCAGGTTCATCGCCGTGGCGAAGATGGTGCCGAGGCCGAGGCCGGCCACCAGGAGCGGGGGCAGCACGTGCTGGAGGTAGTTGCTGTCGAGACCGAGCGCGGTCAGCCAAGCCATCGCGCCGGCGGAGAGGGCCATGCCGAGCGGCACGATGGGTTTCGGCCCGAGCTTCGGCACCAGGTAGTTGGTCGTGACCACGGACATCACCACCATCACGGCGACCATCGGCAGGAACGCCAATCCCGTCTTGACCGGTGAGTAGTCCAGGATCTCCTGCAAGTAGTAGGTGAGGAACAGGAAGACGCCGAACATGCCGGCACCGGAGATGAACATCGCCAGGAACGATGCCCCACGGTCCCGGTCCAGGACCACGCGCAGCGGCAGCAGCGGGTGTTCGGCCCGCGTCTCCCACCAGGCGAACCCCACGAGGAGGACCGCGCCGACCACGAGGAAGCCCCACGTCTTCACGTCGCTCCACGAGTCCGTCTCCGCGTTCGAGAACCCGTAGACGATGCAGAACAGCCCGGCCGACACCAGCAGCGTGCCCGGCACATCCAGTTTCGGCCGGTCCGTGGGCCTCCCGCCGTGCAGGAGCCGCGCCCCGCCGATCAGGGCCACCGCGGCGAAGATGACGTTCACATACAGGCACCAGCGCCAGTCCAGATATTCGGTGAGTACGCCGCCCAGGAGCAGCCCCACCGCGCCGCCCGCGCCCGCGATCGCGCCGTAGATGCCGAACGCCTTGGCGCGCTCGCGCGGATCCGTGAACGTCGTCGTGAGGAGTGAGAGCGCGGCCGGCGCGAGCAGCGCGCCGAACAGGCCCTGCAGGGCGCGCGCCCCCACCAGCATCCCGAAGCTGGTCGAGACACCGCCGAGCGCGGAGGCCGCCGCGAAGCCCGCGAGCCCGGCGAGGAACACGGCCTTGCGGCCCAGCAGGTCCGCGATGCGCCCGCCGAGCAGCAGCAGGCTGCCGAAGGCGAGCGCGTACGCGGTGACGACCCACTGCCGGTTGCCGTTGGTGAATCCCAGGTCCTGCTGCGCGGACGGCAGCGCGATGTTCACGATCGTCGCGTCGAGGACGACCATCAGCTGCGCGATGCCGACCACCGCGAGGATCAGCCACCGGTGCTCGTGACTGCCGCCGCTCGCGGACGGCACGTCGCCGCTGGGAGGTGCGGTCTGAATGCCCGGCTCGGGCTCGGGCGCGGACGTGGCTTCGGGCGAGTGGTCCAAGGTGGCCTCCAGGTACCCCCGCACCACGCTAAATGCATTGATCACGGACGGCGACCGGGGACAACCACTCAGCTCCGGACCGGGGCGCACCCGCTCACGGCGTCCGTAGAGGTCAGGACTTGCGGGCGACCCCCGCGTACAGCGGCACGATGCCCTCCGCCTTCGCGGCCACGTCCACCGGTTCCGGCCGCCAGTCGACGGCCGGGACCACACCCGGCTCCAGCAGCTCCAGGCCGTCGAGGAAGCGGGAGAACTCGGCGTGGGTGCGCGGATGGAAGGGGGTGCCGCTCTCCCGGAAGAGTGCCGCGACCTTTCCGATGGTCTCGGCGCTGAGGTCCGGGGTGACCTGGGAAAGGATCACGAAGCTGCCGGGGGCGAGGGCGGTGACGTACCTGTCGACCAGGCCGTACACGTCGTCGCCGTCGGGAGCGTCGTCGAGGTAGTGGGTGAGCGCGACCAGCGACAGCGCGACGGGCCGGCCGAGATCCAGGTGCTCGGCGGCCAACCGCAGGATCGTGTCGGGGTCGCGGACGTCGGCGTGCACATAGCTGGTGGTGCCCTCGTCGGCGCCCTGGAGCAGCGCCTCGGCGTGCCGCAGCACGATCGGGTCGTTGTCGGCGTAGACCACCTTCGACTCCGGGGCGGTCTCCTGGGCGACCTGGTGGAGGTTGGGCTCGGTGGGAATGCCCGTGCCGATGTCCAGGAACTGACGTATCCCGGCCTGGGCGGCGACCCGGGTGGCCCGGTGCATGAACCGGCGGTTGGAGCGCGCACTGCGTACCGCGGCCTCGTCCACGCCGAGGATCCTGCGGGCCAGCTCCTCGTCCACCGGGTAGTTGTCCTTGCCGCCCAGCCACCAGTCGTACACCCGGGCGGGATGCGGCCGACTGGTGTCGATACGGGTGGGCACGGCGTCACTTCCGGTCACAACGATGCTCCTCGATGTCTTCAACGGATTCAGCGATTGAGCGGTACGTCTCTGCAGTTCAGAAGCGCGCCCGGAACTCCTGGAGGATCTGCTTGGTGCGCTGGGCGGAGGCCGCGTGGGCCGACATGTGGTCCAGGACCTCCAGGTGCAGGGCCACCTCGATGCGCGAGTCGAGGTAGAGGGCACCGGACACGTACTCGCTGTAGACCATGTCGGGCAGCTCCGGCTCCGCGAAGCGGAACAGCGCGAAGGACGTGTACGTACCCGGATGCGGGCCGTTCGCGAACTCGGCGACCTGGAGCGTGATGTGGTCGTGCTCGACCTCCTCCAGAAGCCGGTCCATCTGGTCGCGCATGACCTTGCCGTCGATGCTCACGGGACGCCGCAACGCCGTCTCGTCCATGATCACCCATAGGTGGGGCGGGTTCTCGCCGGTGAGCAGCCCCTGCCGGTTCATGCGCAGCGCCACATGCCGCTCGATGGCGTCCGGACCCGTCTGCCCGACCGTCCCCGCCTCCAGTACGGCCCGCGCGTAGTCCTCGGTCTGCAACAGCCCGGGCACGAAGTGCGGTTCGTACGAGCGGATCAGCCGGGCGGCGCCCTCCAGGCTGACGTGCATGCTGAACCACTCCGGCAGCACGTCGTGGAACCGCTGCCACCAGCCCGGCTGGTTGGCCTCCTCGGCCAGCCCGACGAAGGCGGCCAATTCGTCGGGGGCCACGCCGTAGGTCGTCAACAGCACCTGTACGTACGGGATTTTGAGCGCGACCTCGGCCATTTCCATCCGCCGTACGGTCGCCGGGGCCACGCGCAGCACGCGCGCGGCCTCCTCCCGCTTCAGTCCCGCTCTCTCCCGCAACTCCTGGAGCCTCCGCCCCAGAACCACCTGCCCCACCGTGGGCGCGGGCCGCCGCTCACTCACGCCACGCCTCCCCAAGCGCCGAAGTACACGCGCAGTGTGTCATGTTCCCCCACGGCCCTCACAGGGTCGGCCGGGTCACCTTTGCCTCACGTCAGGAAACCAGACCCTGAAGGTACTTGGCCGTTGCCGGGTCCGCCGGAAGGAACGTCTCGATGGCCAGCTCGGAGACCGTCACGTCCATCGGGGTGTTGAAGGTCGAGATGGAGGAGACGAAGGACAGGACCCGGCCGTCGTGCTCGATCCGCATCGGGAGCGCGAAGCAGGGAACGGCGTCGAAGGGTTCGTCGTCCTGGACGGGGCCTGGGACCGGATACGCGGCCACCTCCTCGTACAGGGCGCGCAGCGGAGCGGAGCGGCTGAGCGCGACCTGGCGTTCCATCTGGGCGAGCAGATGGCCGCGCCAGGCGTGGAGGTTGCGGATGCGCGGCGCCATGCCCTCCGGGTGGAGGGTGAGACGCATCGCGTTCAGCGGGGGCGCCAGCAGGGCTTCGGGGATGCCTTGCAGGAGCATGGTGATGCCCTGGTTCGCGGCGAGGACGTTGTACGTGGCGTCGACCACCAGCGCGGGATAGGGCTCGTAGCCCTGGATCAGCCGTTCCACCCCCTCGCGCAGGGCGTCCATCGCCGGGTCGTCGAGCGGGGTCTCCGCGAAGTGGGGCGCGTACCCGGCGGCGAGCAGCAGCGCGTTGCGTTCGCGGACGGGGACCTCCAGGTGCTCGGCGAGCCGCAGCACCATCTCCTCGCTCGGCCGGGAGCGGCCCGTCTCGATGAAACTGATGTGCCGCGACGACGAACCGGCCCGCAGCGCCAGCTCCAGCTGACTCACCCGCCGCTGCTCCCGCCAGCCGCGCAGCAGCGGGCCGACACCCTTGCCATCAGGGGCACTTGGAAGCGAGGAGGCACTCGGCGCGACAATGCTCATACGAAAACCGTAGTCGAGGAGTGGTGCGTGAACGAGATGGGGAACCGGCGGCTGAGCTGGGAGGCCGAGGCGGTCTACCGGGCACGGGTACGCGGCTGTCTGCTGGGCGGGGCGATCGGGGACGCGCTCGGCTATCCCGTCGAGTTCGACTCGCTGGAGCGGATCCGCGCAGCGCACGGGCCCGGCGGGGTGACCCGTCTCGTCCCCGACGGCGACGGCGTCGTGGGGCGCGTCAGCGACGACACACAGATGACCCTGTTCACCGTGGAGGGCGTCCAGCAGGCGCACACGCGCGAGCGGCTCAAGGGCATCGGGGGCGGCTGGTCCCGGCTGGTGCGGTGGGCGTACGGGCGGTGGCTGGACACACAGCTCAAGGCCGGGCCCGACAAGGACATCCACGGCGGACTCGCCGCGCAGACCTGGCTGTACGCGCGACGGGCGCCCGGCAACGCCTGCCTGTCCGGACTTCAGCAGGAGGACCACTTCCCCGACCCGATGGCCGAGCTCGGTCCGCCCGGACCGGTCAACTCCGACTCCAAGGGCTGCGGCGCGGTCATGCGCTCGGCACCCTTCGGTCTGACCAGGACGTCGGCCGACACCGCGTTCGGCATGGCCGCCCGCTGCGCCCAGATGACCCACGGCCACCCCACGGGCTACTACGCCTCCGGCGCCCTCGCCGCGATCGTCACGCACCTGGTCTCCGGGGACTCCCTGGAGGGCGCCGTCCTGCGCACGCTGCGGCTGCTGGCCCGTCACCCCGGCCACGAGGAGACGACGGTCGCCCTGAGCAGGGCCCTCGACCTGGCCTCCGAAGGCGCCCCGAGCGCCGAGAAGCTCGAATCCCTCGGCGCCGGCTGGATCGCCGAGGAGGCCCTGGCCATCGGCGTCTACAGCGCCCTCGCCACCCCCAGGGTGGCCGACGCCCTCCTCCTCTCCGTCAACCACTCCGGCGACAGCGACTCCACCGGCTCGCTCTGCGGCAACCTCCTCGGCGCCCTGCACGGCGACCACGGGCTCCCGCAGGAATGGCTGGAGCGGATCGAGGGACGCGCCACGATCACTGTCCTGGCGGACGACTTCGCGACGGAGTGTGTACGGGCCTGAGTCACCCTGAGCACTTCCGGAGCCGAGCTCCGGCGACTGTGGCACGCTGAGGAACAGCCCCGCGCGCACCCCCTCGCCGTACGAATGGAGCCCAGGTCATGCCCGTCGAAGCGCTGTCGCAGAAGGAGATCGAGGAGCAACTGGCGGATCTGCCGGGCTGGTCCCTGGACGGCGACCGACTCGCCCGCAGCTACCGGCTCGGCTCGCACTTCGCGGCGACCGGACTGGTCGTCCACATCGCCCAGGTGCAGGACGAACTGGACCACCACTCCGACCTCACCCTCGGCTACAACACCGTCGCTCTCACCGTGAACACCCACAGCGTCGGCGGCGCGGTCACCGAGCTCGACTTCCAGCTCGCCCGCCGGGTGGAGGAACTGGCTCCCGGGCACGGTGCGCGCTGACCCGCATGCTGGACTACGACAAGGAAGCCGACGCGTACGACAGCACGCGCGGTGGTGAGCCGAGGGCCACGGCGGCTGCCGAGGCCGTACTCAGCCTCGTCCCCGAAAACACCCGCACCCTGCTCGACGTCGTCTGCGGCACCGGGATAGTGACCCGGCGTCTGGCAGCCGGGCGGGCGGGACTGCGGGTGACGGGAGTGGACGCCGCGTACGGCATGGCGCGGATGGCGGCCACCCGGATGCCGGGCACCGTCGCCCTCGCCGACAGCCGCCGACTGCCCTTCCCCGAGGGGGAGTTCGACGCCGTGACCAGTGTGTGGCTGCTCCATCTGGTGGACGGTCCCGAGGACGCCCGTGCCATCGTCGCCGAGTGCGCGAGGGTGCTGCGACCCGGCGGGGTGTACGTCACCACCGTCGACAAGACCGCCGCGCACGACGTCGGCAGCGACATCGACGCCGTACTCGCTCCGCGTCCGCGCCGCCACGCCCAGGACCAGGCCGAGCGCGTCGCCTCGTACGCCGACGAGCACGGACTCCTCCCGGCGGGCCGGGCCCGGTTCCGGGGCCACGGCCAGGGCCGCAGCCCCCACAGCACGATGGCGGACCTGCGCCGCGGCTGGTTCACACAGCTGACGCCGGACGACCCGTTGACCGACCACTTCATCGCACGCCTTGAAACGCTCCCCGGCCAGCAAGTCCCGCGCACCGACCCGGAGTTCACCCTGCTGGCCTTCAGGAAGCCGAAGTCCGCCGGGTGAAGTCCATGACCCAGTTGGTCACCCAGGTGTCCTCACCGTCCACGGAGAAGGCCTGCTCCCAGCGCGCCGTGGTAGCGGAGATCCCCGACCACACATACCGCACCCGTACGTCCTTGCCGTCATGTGTGTCGTCCCCGTGGAACTCGCCCCGCCCGTCGGCCCCGAACCGTCCGGTCACCGGCGGGAAGAGCTTCCCGGTGCGGCTGGAGGACCAGTTCAGCGACCACACGCGTGCCGATGGGTCGAAGAGCCGCAGCGTGAGCCCCCTCCAGCCCTGATCCGGCACGTCCATCTCGTCGATGTCGGCGGCCCCGTCGAACAGGCTCCAGCAGCGGTGCGTGGCCGGGAACTCCTCCCAGTCGCTGTCGGCGTCGAGGAAGTCGGTACGACGGAGGTTGTGGATGTCCCACTCGCCGTGGAGGAAGTCGAAGTCGTGCGGGCTGCTCATGAGCGGTCTCCAGTAGTGCCCTCGGGAAGCGTGTCCGCGAGATAGGCGTCCAGGTCAGGGGTGTTCGGCGCGAGCATGTGCCGTACCCAGGCGTCGCGTTCGTGCAGGATCGGCGGCAGTTCCCAGACACAGCCGATCCAGGGGAGGTCGGGCGTGATGAAGTGGGCCGGGTCCCGGTCCGGGCAGCCAAGGACCGGCTGGCCCGCCGACGCGCACCGGAAGTGCAGGACGTTGTCCCACACCCAGCTGTAGGCGTTGAGGTACGCGCCGTCGTCGCCGCCCCGGTGCAGCACGACGAAGGTCGCGGGCGGGGTGTCGTCCGGCTCCGGGAGCAGGTGCGGCAGCATCGCGTACGCCGCCTTCTCGACGTCGGGAGCGATGCCGGCCGGGTCGGCGGTGACGTGATAGCGCTTGATGTGCCGTCCCGCGATCTCGATCGGCGGCGGAACGGTCAGCAGTTTCTCCCTGAAGACCATACGAGCAAGCTAGGCCCGCTCCACTGACACCTTCTGTCAGTGAAGTCTGGGATTCTGGCGGGGTGAAATCAGCGCGGCTCGTCTCGATCCTCCTGCTCCTCCAGACGCGCGGCCGGATGACCGCCGCCCAGCTCGCCGAGGAGCTGGAGGTGTCGGTGCGGACCGTGTACCGGGACGTGGACGCGCTGCACACGGCGGGTGTGCCGCTGTACGGGGACGCCGGCCACGCGGGCGGCTACCAGCTCCTCGGCGGCTACCGCCTCCGCCTCACCGGGCTCACCGAGGGGGAGGCCGAGGCCCTGTTCCTCGCGGGCGTCCCCGGACCCGCCGCCGAACTCGGCCTCGGCTCGGTCCTCGCCGCCGCCCAGTTGAAGGTGCGCGCAGCCCTCCCGGGCGAGCTGCGCGCGCACGCCGATCGGATCAGCGGCCGCTTCCACCTGGACGCGCCGGGCTGGTACGCGGAGGCAGAGGAGACCCCGCACCTCCCCGCCGTCGCCGACGCCGTCTGGAACAGCCGGGTCCTGCACATCCGGTACCGCCGCTGGCGCGCGCCGACCGACGTGGAGCGCCGCCTGGAGCCGTACGGCCTCGTCCTGAAGGCGGGCCGATGGTATGTCGTCGCGGGGCCGGGTCCGCGTACGTTCCGGGTCGACCAGATCCTCGAACTGGCCGAGGGGGAGGGGGAGTTCACCCGGCCCGACAACTTCGACCTCCCCGCGTACTGGACGACTTACCAGCGCGACTTCCACGACCGGCTGTTCCGCTCGGAGGCGGTGGTCCGGGTGCGACCGGGAGCCCCGCTCGCCGGGCAGCTCTCCCGCGCGGTCGAGGCCAACGCACGGCCGGATGAGGACGGTTGGATTCAGGCCACCGTCCCGATCGAGTCCATCGACCACGCACACGGCGAGTTCCTCCGCCTGGGCACCGACATCGAGGTCCTGGCACCGGCCGAGCTGCGCGAGCGGATCGCCCGGACGGCCGCGGAACTGGCCGAGAGGTACGGCAACACTCCGGTGAGCAGCGGCGACTGAGGTCCTGGCGCCGGCCTCGGCGAGCGCCCGGAGGCGGCCCCGGTGGACCTCACCCCCACGGCTCAGGAAATTGCTGTTTACGCAACGCGAGTAGCCGTTTCCGGGAGTGTCGGAGCACGCTGTCCCCACCCGGACGAGAGGCTCGGAACATGGCACACGACCACGACCAGACGCATGAGGGTCACCCGCGGCACGACCACGCGCACATGGACTTCGCCAAGATGCTCCCCTACCTGGAACAGGAGGCCGAGCTGTTCTCCCCGCTCTACGCGAGCGTGGCGGCCTGGCTGCGGGAGCGGCAGCCCGAGCCTGAGATGATCGTGGACGCGGGCAGCGGCCCCGGCGTCATTTCCTGTCTCCTCGCCGGCGCCTTCCCGCAGGCGCGGGTCGTCGCCGTGGACGCGGTGGAACCCCTCCTGGAGCGGGCACGCGAGCGCGCAGGACGGCTCGGCGTCGCCGACCGCTTCAGCACGCTGCGGGCCGAACTCGATGACGGGCTGGGCGACTTGGAGTACCCCGCCGACCTGGTGTGGGCCAGCAGGTCACTGCACCACGTCGGCGATCAGCGGGCCGCACTCGCGGGATTCGCGCGAGGGCTCGCCCCCGGCGGCGCCCTCGCCCTTCTGGAGGGCGGCCTGCCCTCGCGCTTCCTCCCGCGCGACATCGGGATCGGCCGCCCCGGTCTGCAGTCCCGTATCGACGTGGTCCAGGAGGAGTGGTTCACCCGGATGCGCGCCGAGCTGCCAGGAGCGGTGACGGAGACCGAGGACTGGCCCGCCCTGCTGACGTCCGTCGGCCTGCGTCACGCGGCGACCCGTACGTTCCTGCTCGACCTCCCCGCCCCGGTGCCGGAGGAGGCCCGCGCCTTCGTGGTCAGCTCCCTCACCCACCGCCGGGACACGATCGCCGAGAGCCTCGACGCGGACGACCGTGCCACCCTCGACCGGCTCCTCGACCCGGACGACAAGGCGAGCGTGCATCACCGTCCGGATGTCTTCCTGCTGACCGCGCACACGGTCCACGTGGCGCTGCGGGCTTGACTTCGAGAGCGCTCCAGGTGATGAACTCCCCCCGTCCATCGCGAACTTATGGGGGTAAACATGACCGACTCACCAGTAGCACTCATCACCGGCGGCGGCAGCGGTATCGGCGCCGCGGTCGCGCGGAGGCTGCTCGACGCCGGGCACCGGGTGACGGTCACCGGGCGGGGTGAGGAGCGGCTGCGTGGATTCGCGGATGAACTCGGCAACCCCGAGGGCCTGTTGACCATCGTCGGGAACGCGGCCGAGTACGACCACGTACAGGCGGCGGTCGACGCGACGCTCAAGGAGTTCGGACGGCTCGACACCGTCATCGCCAACGCCGGCTTCGCCACGCACGACACCGTTGCCGAGGGCGACCCCGCCGGGTGGCCCGAGATGGTGCTGACCAACGTCCTGGGTCCCGCGCTGCTGATCAGGGCGTCCATCGACGCCCTCAAGGAGACGCGGGGGCGGATCGTGCTGGTCGGCAGCGTCGCGGGCCATGTCCACGGCCCCGGCAACATCTACGGGGCGACGAAATGGGCCGTGACCGGGCTCGCCGAGAACACCCGGCGGCAGGTCACCGAGTTCGGAGTCGGCGTGACCCTGATCTCGCCCGGACGCGTGGAGACCCCGTTCTGGGACAGCTACGGCAGCCTGCCGCCCGGCCACCTGCTGACCGCGGACCAGCTCGCCGAGTCGATCGTCTGGGCGATCCGGCAGCCCGACGGGGTCGATGTGAACACGGTGGTGGTGCGGCCGATCGGTCAGCCGGTCTGAGGCGTCCTGCTGGGAACGCCGCCGGCCCGGATGCGTGGTGCGCATCCGGGCCGGCGGCGATGTCCGCGTCGGTCGGGCTCAGTTGAGCGTCGCCGGGTCAGGACCGAGACGGCGGTTCTCGTTCAGGGCGGAGATCGCCGCGATGTCCTCGTCGTCCAGGGAGAAGTCGAAGACGTCGATGTTCTCCTTGATCCGGGACGGCGTCACGGACTTGGGGATCACGACGTTCCCCAGCTGAAGGTGCCAGCGCAGGACGACCTGGGCCGGCGTGCGGCCGTGCTTCTGGGCGATGGCGATGATCGCCGGGACTTCAAGGAGACCCTTGCCCGAGCCGAGCGGGGACCACGCCTCGGTGGCGATGCCCTGCTCCGCGTCGTACTCACGCGTCGCGATCTGCTGGAGCTGTGGGTGCAGCTCGATCTGGTTGACGGCGGGGATGACGGACGTCGCCTCGATCAGCGACTCCAGGTGCTCCGGAAGGAAGTTGGAGACACCGATGGCCTTGGCGCGGCCGTCCGAGTAGATCTTCTCGAAGGCCTTGTACGTGTCGATGTACTTGCCGCGGGCCGGCGTCGGCCAGTGGATCAGATACAGATCCACGTAGTCCAGGCCGAGCTTGTCCAGTGACGTGTCGAACGCGCGCAGGGCGGAGTCGTACCCCTGGTCGTCGTTCCACAGCTTGGTGGTGACGAAGAGATCCGTGCGGGCGATCCCGGAGGCGGCCAGGGCCCTGCCGG
This sequence comes from Streptomyces sp. NPDC093544, assembly GCF_040683495.1. Lineage (NCBI taxonomy): Bacteria > Bacillati > Actinomycetota > Actinomycetes > Kitasatosporales > Streptomycetaceae > Streptomyces > Streptomyces sp. NPDC093544. The sequence continues at coordinate 166,197 of NZ_JBFBEA010000019.1, forward strand.
TGCCCGCTTCATTGGCGTAGAGCGCGGCTGTGTCGATGCTGCGGTACCCGGCCTCCAGCGCGGTGGCGACCGCCCTCTCCGCCTCGTCGTCCGGCACCTGCCAGACGCCGAAACCAAGCTGCGGCATCTCGACGCCGTTGTTCAGGATGATCGGGGGAACCTTGCTCACGAGCTCTCGATCCTTCAGTCGTCGGTTGGTACCCCCATCGTCAACGATCACGCGCCGTATCGCATTCCTGGCAGGTGGATTCCCCGCGTGGACGGGCGCCACGAGCCACCGCTCACCCCTTGTACAGCGCCTCGACCTCCGACGAGTACGCGTTCTCGATCGCCTTCCGCTTCAGCTTCAGGGAGGGCGTCAGCAACCCGTGCTCCTCGGTGAACTGGTTGGCCAGTATCCGGAACGTACGGATCGACTCGGCCTGCGACACCAGCGTGTTCGCGGCGACCACCGCACGGCGCACCTCGGTCTCCAGATCGGGGTCGCGCACCAGGTCGGCCGCGGGCATCCGCGCCTTGCCGCGCATCTGGAGCCAGTGCTCGACGGACTCGGAGTCGAGGGTGACGAGCGCGGCGATGTAGGGGCGGTCGTTGCCGACGACGATGCACTGGGCGACCAGCGGATGGTCGCGTACGCGCTCCTCCAGCACCCCGGGCGAGACGCTCTTGCCGCCTGAGGTCACCAGGATCTCCTTCTTGCGCCCGGTGATGGTGAGGTAGCCGTCCTCGTCGAGCGAGCCCAGGTCGCCGGTGGCGAGCCAGCCGTCGTGCAGGGTGGCGTCGGTGGCCTTGGGGTCGTTCAGATAGCCCTGGAAGACGTTGGCGCCGCGCAGCCAGATCTCGCCGTCGTCCGCGATGTGCACGGTGGTGCCGGGGATGGCCTGCCCGACGGTGCCGAACCGGGTGCGCTCGGGCGGATTGGCGGTCGCGGCCGCCGTGGACTCGGTGAGCCCGTACCCCTCGTAGATGAAGACACCCGCGCCCGCGAAGAACAGCCCGAGCCGCCGGTCCATCGCGGAGCCGCCCGACATCGCGTGCTTCACCCGGCCGCCCATCGCGGCCCGGACCTTGGAGTAGACGAGCTTGTCGAAGACCTGGTGCTGCATGCGCAGGCTCGCCGAGGGGCCGGGGCCGATGCCCCACGCCTTCGCCTCGATCGCCTCCGCGTACCGCACGGCGACGTCGACGGCCTTCTCGAAGGGGCCTGATCTGCCTTCCTTCTCGGCCTTGCGGCGGGCCGCGTTGAAGACCTTCTCGAAGATGTACGGGACCGCGAGGAAGAACGTCGGCCGGAACGCGGCCAGGTCCGGCAGCAGGGCCGCCGCGTTCAGCTGCGGCTGATGCCCGAACTTGACCCGCCCGCGGATCGCGGCGACCTGCACCATGCGTCCGAAGACATGCGCGAGCGGCAGGAACAGCAGGGTGGCCGCCTCGTCGCCCCGCTTGGAGTGGAAGACCGGCTCCCAGCGGTCGATGACGGTGTCCGCCTCGAACATGAAGTTCGCGTGGGAGATGACACAGCCCTTGGGGCGCCCGGTGGTGCCCGAGGTGTAGATGATCGTCGCGACCGACTCGGGCGTGACCGCGCGCCGGTGCCGGTGCACCACCTCGTCCTCGATGTGCGCGCCCGCCTCGTACAACTCCTGCACCGCGCCCACGTCGAGCTGCCACAGCTTGTGCAACTGTGGCAGCCGGTCGACGACCGTGGCGATCGTCATCGCGTGGTCCTCGTGCTCCACCATGACTGCCGACACCTGCGCGTCGTACAGCATCCAGAAGACCTGCTCGGCGGAGGAGGTGGAGTAGATGGGTACGACCTGGGCGCCGATCGTCCACAGGGCGTAGTCGAAGAGCGTCCACTCGTAGCGCGTACGGCACATGATCGCGACCCGGTCCCCGAACCGGACCCCCTCGGCGAGGAGCCCCTTGGCCAGCGCGAGCACCTCGTCGCGGAACTCGGCGGCGGTCACATCACGCCACTGCCCCTGCTCGTCCTTGCGTCCGAGAGCGATGTGGAGCGGGTCCTCCTGGGCATGATCGAAGACGACGTCGGCCAAGCCGCCCACCGGCGGCGCCGACGCCAACGGAGGGTTGGTGAACTCGCGCAATCCCGCTCCTAGTAGCGCTCCGCACAGCGCCGTGAAAGCTACCTCACCGTGAGGCAGGGCGGGAGGGGGGTCGGAGCGCAGAGAGGTAAGGCATACCTACTGGTCAGTCGCGGAAATGCCCACACATGTCGCGGAAATGCCCGCACATGAGGAAGGGCCGGACGGAAACTCTTACGGTTCCGTAGGTTTCCGTCCCGCAATCTCCACTGAATCTGTACGACCCGTACCGCACTGGATGCCGGATGTGGAGGTCCCTCTTCCGGCTCGCGGGCGTCACTCGCTGTCACCGGCGAGGCGCCCCCGCTGTCATCCGCGGGGCGTCCCGGTCGGCTGCTCCACCGCCGCCGCCTCGGCCTTGCCCGGCACCGCCCGCGGTGTCCGCACCAGCACCAGCACCAGCGCACCGGCGATCACCCCGGTCACCCCTGCCGCCACCGACGCCGAGTTCAGCCCCGCCGCGAACGCGGCCCGCAGGGTGTTTTCGGACAGTGCGCCCCGCAGCGCCCCGGCGCCGCCGCCCGCCAGGGTGTGGGCCGCGTCGTGCGAAAGGGTGTCCTGCATGCGGGAGGTCAGCACGGTGCCGAACACGGCGACCCCGAGGGCGTACCCCAGCTGGCGGGCCGTGTTGACGGCGCCGCCCGCCATTCCCGCCCGCTCGGGCGGTACCGCGGCGAGTGCCGCGCCCGCGATCGCGGGGGCGACAAGCCCGGTGCCGATCCCCACCAGGACCAGTCCCGGCACCAGCGCCGTCCAGCTCGCGCCGGCGTCCAGGACGGCCTGACAGAACGTGCCCGAGCCGATCAGCAGCAGGCCGCCGCCCAGGGTCAGCCGCACCGGAACCCCGTGCAGCAGCTTCCCGGCGAGGATCGCGACCACCACGGTCGCCCCCGTCAGCGGCAGCAGCGCGAGCCCGCCGCGCACCGCGCTCATGCCCAGAACCGTCTGCATCCATATCGAGGTGTACGCGAGCACCCCGAACGCGACCCCGTTGAAGGCGAGCGCACCCGCCATCACGCCCACGAACGCCGGCTTGCGCAGCAGCGCGAGATCGAGCAGCGGATGGGCCACCCGCCGCTCCACGAGCACGAAGGCGACCAGGGCCAGTGCCGCGAGGACGAACGAGCCCGCCGGGACCGCCGACGTCCAGCCGTCCGCCCCGGCCCGCACCACCCCGTACGTCGTCGCCCCCGCGAAGCACGCGAACGCCACCGTGCCCGCCCAGTCGATGGTCATCCCGCGCGGACCACGCGACTCCGGCACCACCCGCAGTGTCAGCCACACCGACGCCACGCTCACCGGCAGGTTGACGAAGAAGATCCACCGCCAGCCGGGGCCCTCGGTCAGCACCCCGCCGAGCACCGGGCCGACCGCCGCCGCACCACCACTCACGGCTCCCCACACTCCGAGCGCCGCCGACCGCTGCCGCCCCTGATAGGCCGAGCCGAGCAGCGGCAGGGTCGTCGCGAGCATCGCCGCCGCACCCACCCCTTGCAGGGTGCGCGCGGCCACCAGCATCCCGGGCCCCGACGTCAGCCCGCACAGCAGCGACGCCACCGCGAACAGCACGACGCCCGCCACATGCACCCTGCGCCGCCCCAGGATGTCGGCCGCCGCGCCGACCCCCAGGAGCAGCGCGGCGAGCGCGAGCGCGTAGCCGTCGATCACCCACTGCAGCTCACTCAGCGACGCGTGCAGTGCCCGCGCCATGTCCGGCAACGCGACGATCGCGATCGTCACGTCCAGCAACAACATGAACGTCCCCAGGCACACCGCCGTGAGCGGTCCCCATGTACGCATGTCCTCAACTCCCCTGTGTTCCTGATGCGTATGCCTCCGTACGATGAGCCCGTGCCGGACGATCGCGGCGGCCGTGGACGTCAGAGCGCCGGAATCCGACAGGGGTGGTCCTGGTGGACTTGAAATCCGACACCTTCGACCGGCTCGACGTGCAGTTGCTGTCCGCCCTGGAGGTGGACGGCCGTGCTCCGTTCAGCCGGATCGCGACGGTGCTCGGCGTCTCCGACCAGACCGTCGCGCGGCGTTACCGCAAGCTGCGCGCCGAGGGCGGGCTCCGTGTCGTCGCCGTGCGCGATGCCGAACGGCTGGGCCAGGACCAGTGGATCCTGCGGCTGCGCTGCGCCCCCCACAACGCCGGGACCATCGCGGAAGCGCTCGCCAAGCGCCCCGACACCGCCTGGATCGGGCTCGCTTCGGGCGGCACCGAGGTGGTCTGCATCACGCGCCCGCGCCACCCCGGTGATCACGACGACCTTCTGCTCGGCAAGCTGCCGCGCACGCCGAGCATGCTGGAGATCCGCGCCCACCAGCTGCTGCACCGCTTCTACGGCGGACCGACGGGCTGGACAGCCAAGTTCGGGGCACTCACGGACGAACAGACCGCCGCGCTGCGGCCCGTGCCGCCTGCGTCCTCGGGGCCGGTCCGGATCGTCCCGGAGGACGAACCGCTGATCGCCGCCCTCGAACGCGACGGTCGCGCCACCTTCCCCGAACTCCAGAGGGCCACCGGCCTCTCTGAGTCCGCCGTCAAGCGCCGCCTCGCCGGACTGCTCGCCTCGGGCGCCGTGTACATCGACGTGGAGTACCACTCCGAGGTCCTCGGCTACCCGCTCGCGACCATCCTGTGGATCACCGCCGCCCCCGCAGCCCTGCACACCGTCGGGCAGGCCCTGGCCACTCACCCCGAGATCGCCTTCGCCTCGGCCACGGCGGGCTCCTCGAACATCGTCGTTACCGCCGTCGCCCGTGACACGGCCGATCTCTACGCCTACCTCAGCGGCAGACTCGGAGCCCTTGAAGGCGTCCGGCACGTCGAGACGACACCGTTCCTGCACCGGGTCAAACAGCTCACGTACACGCGGCCGCCCCGCTAGCCCTGTCCGGCGGGGCAGACCCTAACCCTGTCGCAACCGGTCCCCGCCCCCGAGAATCGCCGTCGCCAGTGCGTCCGCCGCGCCCTGTGCCGCCGTCCGCCGCCGCCCGTGCAGCAGGACGAAGTCGACCTCGCCCAGTTCCGGAAGCCCCGCCCGCTCCGGGACCCGGACAAGACCCGGCGGGATGAGCCCCCGTGAGTGGGCCATGACGCCCAGGCCCGCCCTGGCCGCCGCGATGAGTCCGTTGAGGCTGCCGCTCGTGCACGCGATGCGCCAGGACCGGCCCTGGCGTTCCAGGGCTTCCAGTGCCAGCGCCCGTGTGATGCCCGGCGGCGGGTAGACGATCAGCGGGACCGGGCGGTCTGGGTCCAGCCGGAGGCGCTCCGCGCCGATCCACACCAGGCGGTCGTGCCGGACAAGTTCACCGCGTGGGTCCTCGGGCCGCCGCTTCGCCAGCACCAGGTCGAGCTTGCCCGCCGCGAGCTGTTCGTGGAGCGTGCCGGACAGTTCGACGGTCAGCTCCAGGTCCACCTCGGGATGGTCGTACCTGAAGCCCTCCAGGATCTCCGTCAGCCGGGTGAGGACGAAGTCCTCGGAGGCGCCGAAGCGCAGCCGGCCGCGCAGCCGGGTCCCGGTGAAGAACGCCGTCGCCTGCTCCTGCACGTCCAGCAGCCGGCGGGCGAAACCGAGCATCGCCTCGCCGTCCTCCGTGAGCTCCACGGAGTGCGTGTCGCGCGTGAACAACTGCCGTCCGGTGGCGTCCTCCAGGCGGCGTACGTGCTGGCTGACCGTGGACTGGCGCAGCCCGAGACGCCGGGCGGCCTGGGTGAAGCTCAGCGTTTGCGCCACCGCGAGAAAGGTACGCAGCTGGGACGGGTCGTACATGGTCCAGACGTTATCGCGAAACGTGATGACAGTCAGAGCAGTATGAAGGATTCCCGATTGCGCCTCGGGAGAGGACGATGGAGAGGGCACGAGCCGACCTCAGACGATGACGTACTGAAACCCACACAGAACGAGCAGTGGAGAACCGTGAGACGCCTGAAGTGGCCGACTTGGATGCCGATCGACCCGTACATCCTGCTGTTGCTCGCAACAGTGGGCCTCGCCGCGCTGCTCCCGGCGCGGGGTACGGGCGCCGACGTCGCCTCGGGCGCTTCGACGGCCGCCATCGCCTTCCTCTTCTTCCTCTACGGAGCGCGCCTCTCCACCCGTGAGGCGATGGACGGACTGCGCCACTGGCGGCTGCACACCACCGTCCTCGTCTGCACCTTCGTGGCGTTCCCGCTGCTCGGCCTCGCCGCCCGCGGCCTCGTACCGGTGTTCCTGACCGACCCGTTGTACCAAGGCCTCCTCTTCCTCACGCTCGTCCCCTCCACCATCCAGTCGTCGATCGCCTTCACCTCGATGGCGCGCGGCAACGTGCCCGCCGCGATCTGCGCGGGCTCCTTCTCCTCGCTGGCCGGCATCGTCGTCACGCCGCTGCTCGCGGCGTCTCTGCTCGGCGGCAGCGGCGGCTTCTCCGCGGACGCGATCGTCGAGATCGTGTTCCAGCTGCTCGTGCCGTTCGTGGCCGGACAGGTGCTGCGGCGCTGGGTCGGCACCTTCATCGCGCGGCACAAGAAGTTCCTCGGATACATCGACCGCGGCTCGATCCTCCTCGTCGTCTACACGGCGTTCAGCGAGGGCATGGTGCACGGTATCTGGCACCAGGTCAGTGCCTTCCGGCTGGCCGGGCTGCTTGTGGTCGAGGCCGTGCTGCTGGCCGTGCTGCTCACGGTCACCTGGTACGGCGCGAAGGTGCTGGGCTTCAACCGGGAGGACCGGATCACCATCCAGTTCGCCGGGTCGAAGAAGTCCCTCGCCTCCGGACTCCCCATGGCCAGCGTGCTGTTCGGCGCGCACGCCTCGCTCGCCGTGCTGCCGCTGATGCTCTTCCACCAGATGCAGCTGATGGTGTGCGCGGTGATCGCCAAGCGGCGCTCCCGCGATCCCGAGGTGGTCAGGGAGCGGATCCCAGTCGCAGCGTCACGAATCGCGGCCGGTACAGCGACACGTTCCGGCTGAGGTTGGCCTGCGCCGAAGCGCCCGTCACATCCAGCCAGTTGACGTCGTAGCTGAGCACCAGTCGGTCGTCGTCACTCAACTCCGCGTGCACCTGCGGGTTGTACGCCGCCACCTCGCCCTGGGGGAGCTGCGGACTGAAGCTCCGGGTCGGCCCGTGCCAGGGGCCCGTCGGCGAGCACGCCCAGTAGGACGTGACCGTCGTCAGACCCGCGGCGCCCGCCGCCATCGTGAACAGCACGTACGTCCCGTCGTCGCGCACCACGCTGAACGCGCTGCCCACCCCCGTGCGCTGCCCGTCCCCGAGGACCGGCCGCGGAGTCGCCCGCACCGCCCAGCGCTCACCGTCCCAGTACTCCCAGGCCCCCGGCTCGGCGAGCCCGCCGCGCGGCACGCGCGCCACGTACGCCTGCGAGACGGGCCGGGAGGCGGCCTGTCCGTCGTCGCCGCCGAAGACGTACGTCCACTCGCCCGCGTCGACTGTCGTGGTGCCGAACAGCACCCTCCGGGAGGGATCCGCGACGGAACTCTGGTCCAGGATCGTCGTGATGCCTTCGAGCCGCAGGTCCGGCAAAGAGAGCGTGGCGACCTCGGTGGCCGTGGGCACGCCGTAGATCCACGGGGCCTGGCCCGCCGTACGGGTCCACAGCAGGACGCGCACCACCTGCTCGGCGGAGCCGGGGGAGCGCGGCTCGACGCGGGCCGCGACCGGCCAGCGCCACTGCTGCGGCGCCGGGTCGGGGAAGACGGGCGCGGGGAGCGTGGTCTCCAGGCGTCCGGACTCCGACATCACCACGGCCGAGTTGCGCACCAGCGGAGTCGACACGTCGCGCCAGGCGAAGGACTCGCCCACCGGGTTCGGCGGCGCGTACACCTGGCCGAGATAGGTGTCCGAGAACAGCCACAGCAGCCGCCCGTCCGGCAGCCGCACCGAATGGGTGCCGTCGCCGCCGGTCCAGTCGTCGACGCGCGAGGCGTCGTCCCCGTACCGGGCGAACTCGCCCGTGAGCTCCTCCTCGGCGGTCCAGGACGTGAGCGTACGAGCCGTGCACGCGTCGCCGCCCTCCCGGTCGTCGTCCGGGAGGGCGGTGAGCAGTACGGCTGCGCAGACCAGGGCCAGCAGGATGCCGAGCCCGGTCCCGTTCTGGCGTCGTGCTCGTGCGTCGTCCGACACGCACGGGACGTTATCGGCCGCCGCTCACATGGTCCATGGGGAGCCACAGCACGGTGTCCTGAGTCACAGGGAGGAAATTGTCCGTGCGCAGGTCGGTCAGCTCGTCCTCGCTCAACGCCCTTGCGTCGACCCGGACCTCGTCGATCGCGCCCGTGAAGTGCGCCCGGCCGTCCATCCGTTGGCCGACGTGCACCCCGAACGCCGAGTTCCGGCTGACCGATCCGGGGAGGTCGGCCGAGCTGGTCGCCGTACCGTCGATGAACAGCGTCAGTTGCCCTCCGCCGCGGCGCAGCGCCAGATGGTGCCACTTCCCGTCGTTGTACGCGCCCGCGGTGCGTACGGATGTCGTGGTCGGAGGCGCCGCGCCGTCCCGGGTGGTGATCAGCCCGGTGATCCGGTCGGACGCGGGCTCGCCGCGCAGCCACACCTGCGGCTGCGAGTTGCCGGACCCGCCCATCCACAGCAGCGGCTGTTCACCGGTGGTGGCCGTGTAGCGGAACCACAGGGAGGCGGTGAAGGCCTTTGTGCCGAGCGGGAGTTGTTCCCGGTACGGCAGTCGTACGGCGTCGTCGGCGCCGTCGAACTGGAGCGCGCCGCCGAGCACGCCCGGCGTCTCCTTGGTGCCGCCGAGGACCGCGGCGGGCTCGGCGCCCGGTGCCAGGTCGGCCGTCGTCGGGTCCGCGCCGCGGCTCGGCGTCAGCCAGTCCTCGGTGAACCGGGCGAAGCGGATCTCGTCGCGTGCGTCGACCGCGCCGCCCTCGTACAGCAGGCCCACGGTGGTGGAGCCGATCTCCACCATGTCCGAGTAGCCGGACCAGTCCTTGGTGACGACCGTGCCGCGATCCACGCTCTCCCAGGTGGCGCCGTCGTCGTACGAGGAGCGGATCATCATCGTCCTGCGGCGGTCCGGGTCGCCGGGGCAGGCGAGCAGCAGCCGGTTGCCGAGGCGCAGCAGGGAGCCCTGGACCTGGGGTGCGTAGAGATCCGGGATGTCCTTGAAGGGCGCCGCGAAGCTGCTGCCGCCGTCGCTGCTGACGGCCTGGGTGCGGTGCCCGAGGTCGGCGCCGTCCTGCTCGCGCCCGCTGACGAGGACGGACCCGTCCGCGCGCTCCGTGAGCGCGACCTCGGACGGCTTCTGGCGGAAGGTCCCGTCGTCGGCGATGGGCCACGAGTCCGTCGCGCCGATGGCCCAGTGGTCGCCGCCGTCGTCACTGGTGATCAGCGCGGCGTGGTTGGCGGTGGGCCGGTTTCCCTCCCACGACTCGGTGTTGACGCCGAGGACGAGGCGTCCCGCGTGCTCGCCGGCGGTCAGCTGGATGCCGTGCACGGGACCGGTGGCGTACCAGGAGTTCCAGTGGGCCGGGAGGAGCTCGTCGCTCAGGTCGCGCGGCTGCGACCAGGTGAGGCCGTCGTCGTCGCTGTGCTGCATGTGCGGGATGCGGTCGCAGGGGACCGCGCAGTTCGCGCTGTCGGTACGGCCCGTGTTGTAGGTCTCGGCCAGGAGGATGCGGCCGGTCTCGCGGTCCACGACGGGCGCCGGGTTGCCGTGGGTGTCGCCGTCGCCGTCGTTGACGACCTGAAGGGGGCCCCAGGTGCGTCCGTCGTCGGTGGACCGCTTGACCACGATGTCGATGTCGGCCGCGTCCCCGCAGTTGAGGACCCGGCCCTCGGCGAACGCCAGCAGCGTGCCCTTGGCCGTCCGTACGACGGCGGGGATGCGGAAGCAGGAATAGCCGGGATCCTGCGAGGCCTTGAAGAGCACCTGCTGCTCGAACTCACCTGCTGCCTTGGCCGGTTCGGCTCCGGCCGGGGCCGGCAGCGCGAGCAGTGAGGCGGTGGTGAGCACGGCGGTGACGGTCGATCTGAGACGAGCACGGAGACTCGACGGCATGGTGCGGCCCTGCCCTTTCTGCGTCTGGACATCTGGTGACGAGGTGTCAGGGCCGGGCTATCGCTGTGCCGGGGTTGCTCCGCGGTGCGGTCACGCAGCGTCCTCCCGAGGCGTTGGTTCGTTGGGAGTCCCAACGATATCCAGAGAATCGTTGGGATGTCCAATGATTATTGGATAGAATGGTTGTGTGTCTGCGTCTCTGTCCGCCATTCGTGCTCTCCCCAGCTGGCTCCTCGGCCGGGCCGCCGCCCACGGCCGCGCGCTCGTCGCCGAGGCCCTGGCCGCCGAGGGCATGAAAATCTGGCACCACGTGGCGCTCTCCGCGGTCTCGGACCTCGGCCCCGTCGCCCAGGCGGAGCTGGGGCGCGGTATCCGGCTCGACCCCAAGGACCTGGTCGGTGTCCTCAACGACCTTCAGTCCGCCGGTCTGGTCGTCCGGGAGGCGGACCCCACGGACCGCCGCAAGAACGCGGTGTCCATCACCGAGGAGGGGCGCCGTCTCCTGAAGCGCTGCGAGAAGTCTGCGCGCGAGGCGAACGACGAGCTCCTCGCCTCGCTCTCGTCGGCCGAACGGGAGCAGTTCATGGGCTTGTTGATCCGGATTTCCGGTACGGACGGCTGACCCGGGCTAACGTTCCGTCATGAACGCACCCGAACCCGAACCCCGGCTCGCCCTCGACCCCGCACACACCGCCCTCGTGCTCGTCGATCTGATGGACCGCATCGTCGGGCTGCCCCTGGCACCTCGCAAGGGGACCGAAGTGCTCGCGGTGGCCGAGGAGTTGGCGGCCGTGTTCCGCAGGGCGGGGGCGCTCGTCGTGCTCGTCCGGGTGGAGCGGCCCGGGATTCCCCGGCAGCCGCCCGGCAGTGAACTCGTCGCCGGGCTCGCGACGGAGGGCGACGTGGAGATCGTGAAGCGGACTATCGGCGCCTTCCAGGGCACCGGGCTCGACGAGCGGCTGCGCGAACGCGCCGTCACCACCCTGGTGTTCGGCGGCGTCGCCACCAACCTGGGCGTCGAGTCCACCGCCCGCGCGGCCGGCGACCTCGGCTACGACCTCGTCTTCGTCGAGGACGCCATGGCAGCCCTCACAGCACCCGAGCACGAGGCGGCGGTCGGCCTGAACTTCCCGCGGCTGGGCACGGTCGTGAGCTCTTCCGAGGTGCGCTTCACCGCTGTGTGACGACAGGACTCAGGGCTGAGGCGGGGCCTCTCCGGCGCAGGGGGCGCTCCCCGCCGGTCGAGACCCCGCCGCCGTGACGCGGGGGAGCGGGTCAGCCCTGGGCGGCCGCGGCCTGCAGGGCGATGCGGTGCTCGCCCGCGTACACGTTCATGGAGGCGCCACGCAGGAACCCGACCAGCGTCAGGCCCGTCTCCGCGGCCAGGTCGACCGCGAGGGACGACGGGGCCGAAACCGCCGCGAGCACCGGAATGCCCGCCATCACCGCCTTCTGCGCCAGCTCGAAGGAGGCCCGCCCCGAGACCAGCAGAACGGTCCGGGACAGCGGCAGCGTGCCGTTCTGCAGGGCGCGGCCGACCAGTTTGTCGACCGCGTTGTGCCGGCCCACGTCCTCCCGTACGTCGACGAGCTCGCCCTCCTCGGTGAAGAGCGCCGCCGCGTGCAGACCCCCGGTCCGGTCGAAGACCTGCTGCGCCGCCCGCAGCCGGTCGGGGAGGCGGGCGAGGAGCTCGGGCTCCAGCCGTACCGGGGGAGTGTCGTGGATCGTCCAGCGGGCCGTCGTACGGACCGCGTCCAGGCTCGCCTTCCCGCACAGACCACAGGAGGACGTCGTGTACACATTGCGTTCGAGCGTGATGTCGGGCATCACGAGACCCGGCGCCGTCCGCACGTCGACGATGTTGTACGTGTTGGAGCCGTCCACCGTGGCGCCCGCGCAGTACACGATGTTCTGCAGCTCGTCCGCCCGGCCCAGCACCCCCTCGCTGACGAGGAAGCCCGCCGCCAGCGCGAAGTCGTCACCCGGGGTGCGCATCGTGATGGCGAGGGGTTTGCCGTTGAGCCGGATCTCCAGGGGTTCCTCGGCGACGAGTGTGTCCGGGCGGGTGGAGACCACCCCGTCGCGGATACGGAGCACCTTGCGTCGTTCCGTGACTCGTCCCATGTTGATCAGCCCCGGTTCTGTACGTGCTGGTGGCCGAAGCGGCCCTTGCTGTGGAGGTTGCCGTGGGTGGTCGCAGGACGACCGTCGTACGGCGAGGTGACCTTCACCCCGCCATTGTCCTGCACTCGCGCGATCAGGGGGCGGCCCGCTCCACCCCCTCGTCCGCCGGCCGCCCGGTCCTGGCAGGCAGCCTTTCGATCCGGATCGCCGACGCCGTGAATTCCGCGGTTCCGGCGATGGGGCAGTTCGCTCCGGCCGTGAGCAGGCCGGTGTCCACCTCGTCGGGAACGTGCGTGGCCGCCATGAACGCGAGTCCGGGCCGCAGCTCGGTGTCGACCCATACCGGCGCCACCACCGAGCCCTGCCGTGAGGAGACCCGGACCTGCTCGCCCACGGCCACGCCGTAGCGTTCCGCGTCCTCCGGGCACAGCTCGATGGACTCGCTCCGGTTCCGCGGCGGCGTGGCACCGCCGCCGCGCGCGGTGGCGGTGAGACGACGACCCGTGGTGAGCCGGATGGGGTACCGCTCGTCCGTCAGGTCGACGGGCGGGTCGTGCCGGACGAGCGCGAAGGCCGCCCGGCGACCGCCGCCCACGCTCAGGTGCCCCGTCAGCAGCGACAGGTTGGCCAGCGCGCGTGCGTGCTCCGTGCCGTCGCCTTCGTGCTGCTCGGTGCTGCCGGGCGCCCGGTCCTGCCGGGCGTACGACTGCGCCAACTGCCGTACGGCGGAAGCCGGTACGCCCGTCACCTTCGCGGCCAGCGACGGTGTCCACGGTTCGACCAGCTGTCCGTACTCCTCGAAACCGCTCGTGGCGCGCTCGATGAAGTCGTGGTCGGCCAGCCCCGTCCGGATGATCTCGCGGCCGACCGCGTGGGCCAGCGCGATGTCGCTGCCGATGTCCAGGACCGGTGGACGGGTGGGCCTGGCGTGGAGCTGCGGGTCGGGTCTCCTCATGCCGCGGTCCGCAGCGCGAGCAGATCCGAGATGGCGTGGACGGTACGGAGTGTCGGCACCGGGACCTCGGTGATCTCCGCCAGCTCCACGACGGCCGCGAGCAGCACGTCGAGTTCGAGCGGTTTGCCGCGCTCCAGGTCCTGGAGCGTGGAGGTCCGGTGGTCGCCGACGCGCTCCGCGCCGGCCAGCCGCCGTTCGATGGAGATGCCCACCTTGCAGCCCAGGGCCTCCGCGACCCCGAGCGTCTCGGCCATCATGATCTCGATGACCTTGCGCGTACCGCCGTGCAGGCACATCTGCCGCATCGTCGCCCGGGACAGCGCGCTGATCGGGTTGAAGGAGATGTTGCCGAGCAGCTTGAGCCAGATGTCGTTGCGCAGGTCCTGCTCGACCGGGCACTTGAGCCCGCCCTCCTGCATGGCCTCGCTGAACGCCCGACAGCGCTCGGAGGTGGACCGGTCGGGCTCACCGATGGAGAACCGGGTGCCTTCGAGATGGCGTACAACTCCCGGCCCTTCCAGTTCGGTTGCGGCATACACAACGCATCCGATGGCCCGTTCGGGCGCGAGCACCGCACTGACCGCGCCGTCGGGGTCCACACTCTCGACACGGTGGCCGTCGTGCGGCCCGCCGTGCTGGTGGAAGTACCACCAGGGGATGCCGTTCTGGGCGGCTATCACCGCCGTGTTCTTGTGCAGCAGTGGCTCGATCAGCGGCCCGCACGCCGCGTACGAGTTGGCTTTGAGACCCAGGAAGACGTAGTCGACCGGACCGATGTCGGCCGGGTCGTCGGTGGCGTGGGCACGCGCGGTGAAGTCACCGCGGGGGCTGAGCACGCGGACTCCGTGCTGCCTCATGGCCGCGAGATGCGGTCCACGGGCGACGAGGTGCACATCGGCGCCTGCGCGGTGCAGCGCGGCGCCGACGTAGGCGCCGATCGCACCGGCGCCCAGAACTGCGACTTTCACTGTGTGGCGCTCCGTTCGGTCGAGGGTACCGAGGAACTGCCGAACTCTGTCGACGAAATATTGTCTACAGGATGGAATGATGGGCGGCAAGGGCTGGGACAGCACGTGGGGGCCCGACAACGCTGCCTTTGCACGGCTTTTGCGCGGCTCTTCCGCCGAGTTGGGCCGACCGTCGCGTGCGCCCGAGCCGATGGCGTGATCGCGTCGGCCTGAACCGTTCGTCGGGCCCCGGCCGCCGTTCGTCGCGTCAGGCTTACCGCTCATCGCATACGGTCGACGAGTTTCTGCCGCGCGGCTTCCCCAACGAGCAACCGCTTCCTATCGTTTCGGATCATGAGCCCCCCTGTCGCACCTCCAGGCTGGAGCCGCTGGCTCGTCCCGCCGGCGGCCCTGTCCGTCCACCTTTCCATCGGCCAGGCCTACGCCTGGAGCGTCTTCAAGCCGCCGCTCGAATCAGCGCTCGGCCTCAGCGGTACCCAGAGCGCGCTGCCCTTCCAGCTCGGCATCGTCATGCTCGGCCTGTCCGCCGCGTTCGGCGGCACGCTCGTGGAGCGCAACGGGCCGCGCTGGGCGATGACCGTCGCCCTCGTCTGCTTCTCCTCCGGCTTCCTGATCGCCGCGCTCGGCGCCGCCACCGAGCAGTACTGGCTGATCGTCTTCGGCTACGGATTCGTCGGCGGCATCGGCCTCGGCATCGGCTACATCTCGCCCGTCTCGACCCTGATCAAGTGGTTCCCGGACAGGCCGGGCATGGCCACCGGCATCGCGATCATGGGCTTCGGCGGCGGCGCGCTGATCGCCTCACCGTGGTCCGCGCAGATGCTGGAGTCCTTCGGCTCCGACTCCTCCGGGATCGCGCTCGCGTTCCTGGTGCACGGGCTGACGTACGCCGTCTTCATGTCGCTCGGCGTGCTGCTGGTCCGCGTACCGCGCAGCGAGAAGCCCGTCGCGGCCGGCCCGAGCTCGCTCGACGGAGTGCAGGTCTCCGCCCGGAACGCCGTACGCACCCCGCAGTTCTGGTGCCTGTGGGTGATCCTCTGCATGAACGTGACCGCGGGCATCGGCATCCTGGAGAAGGCCGCCCCGATGATCACGGACTTCTTCGCGGACACCTCCACACCGGTGTCGGTCTCGGCCGCCGCCGGATTCGTCGCGCTGCTCTCCGCGGCCAACATGGCGGGCCGTATCGGCTGGTCCTCGACCTGCGACCTGATCGGACGCAAGAACATCTACCGCGTCTATCTCGGCGTGGGCGCGCTGATGTACGGGACCATCGCCTGGTTGGGCGACTCGTCCAAGCCGCTCTTCATCCTCTGCGCGCTGGTGATCCTCTCCTTCTACGGCGGCGGCTTCGCGACCATCCCCGCCTATCTGAAGGACCTCTTCGGCACCTACCAGGTCGGCGCGATCCACGGCCGACTGCTCACCGCCTGGTCCACGGCGGGTGTGCTCGGCCCGCTGATCGTGAACTGGATCGCCGACCGGCAGGAGGAGGCGGGCAAGCACGGCTCAGCGCTCTACAGCCTGTCGTTCCTGATCATGATCGGCCTGCTCGCCGTCGGTTTCGTGGCCAACGAGCTCGTCCGACCCGTCCACGTCCGGCACCACATTCCCGCCCCCAGGGAGGCCTCCGATGTCCAGCAGCAGTCCGCCTGACACGTCCGGTGGCAGTCCGCCCGACCGGCGGGCGCTGATCGCCTTCGCCTGGCTCTGGGTGGGTGCGCCGCTCGGCTACGGGGTGTACGAACTCGTACAGAAGGCGACACAACTGTTCACGGGATGACTGTTCGGCCCTCCGAGGGGCTGACAGAAGCCGACAAGCCTGGCGCCCCAATCCTGTGGCATCACTTGCCGTCGTACCCATGGGTCACTGATCAGACTGGAGGATCCCGCTACCCAAGGCAACGAGGGGGACCCACCCATGAACGGCTCACGGATTGCCTCCGTCGGTCACTACCAGCCCGCCAAGGTACTCACCAATGAGGACCTGGCGGGCATGGTCGACACCAGCGACGAGTGGATCAGAAGCCGGGTGGGCATCCGCACACGGCACATCGCGGGGCCCGACGAGCCCGTCGACGAGCTGGCCGCGCACGCCGCCGCCAAGGCGCTCGCCGCTGCGGGCCTGACACCCGGCGACATCGACCTGGTCCTGGTCGCCACCTCCACGGCCGTCGACCGCTCGCCGAACATGGCCGCCCGGGTCGCCAACCGGCTCGGCATTCCCTCGCCGGCCGCGATGGACATCAACGTCGTCTGCGCGGGCTTCACTCACGCGCTGGCCACCGCGGACCACACCGTGCGTGCGGGCGCCGCGACCCGCGCCCTCGTCATCGGCGCCGACAAGATGTCCGCCGTGGCGGACTGGAGCGACCGTACGACCTGTGTGCTCGTCGGCGACGGGGCGGGGGCCGCCGTGGTCGAGGCGTCCGACGATCCGGGGATCGGCCCGGTGCTGTGGGGCTCGGTGCCGGAGATGGGCAACGCGGTGCGCATCGAGGGGACGCCCTCGCGCTTCGCACAGGAGGGGCAGAGCGTCTACCGCTGGGCGACGACCCAGCTCCCGGCCATCGCCCGCAAGGCCTGCGAACGCGCCGGGCTCTCCCCCGAGGACCTCGCCGGGCTCGTCCTGCACCAGGCGAACCTGCGCATCATCGAGCCCCTCGCCGAGAAGATCGGCGCGGTCAACGCCGTCGTCGCGCGTGATGTCGTCGAATCTGGGAACACGTCGGCGGCGAGTATTCCGCTCGCCTTCTCCAAGCTCGTGGAGCGCGGTGAACTCTCCAAGGGTGACCCCGTACTACTGTTCGGCTTCGGAGGGAACTTGTCATATGCCGGACAGGTCGTGCGTTGCCCGTGAACAGCCCGCTCATCATGGTGTGACGAGCCCAACTCCTGTGCCTGCTGGCCTTTGTGCGCCGTAGACTGTAGGCGAAAGACAATTCATAATTGCCTTTCGTAATGCAGCGACAACGCTGCCCAGGAGGGGACCGTGATGTTGTCGACAGGACTGCCGCAGGGAGCGGTGCCCAAGCTCGAACGGCCCGGCCCGTTGCGCGACCGCGTCTACGAGGCGCTGCTCGAACTCATCACCACCCGCGCCCTGGCACCGGGCCAGCACCTCGTCGAGAGTGAACTCGCCGGGCACCTCGGGGTGTCCCGGCAGCCCGTGCGCGAGGCCTTGCAGCGGCTCAGCACCGAGGGATGGGTCGATCTGCGGCCCGCCCAGGGTGCCTTCGTGCACGAGCCGACGGAGGAGGAGGCGGACCAGCTCCTGACGGTCCGTACGCTCCTGGAGGCCGAGGCCGCCCGGCTCGCCGCCGCCAACGCCGGTGCCGAGGCCATCGCCACCCTCGAAGAACTGTGCGCGGAGGGTGAGCGGGCGGTCGCCGCGGACGACGTGGACACCGCGGTCGCGACGAACGCCCGGCTCCACGCGAAGGTCATGGAACTCGCGGGCAACACCGTCCTCGCCGAGCTGGCCGCGCAGGTCGACCGGCGCGTCCGCTGGTACTACACACCGATCGCCCGGCAGCGCGGTCGTCAGTCCTGGATCGAGCACCGCGAGCTGATAGCGGCGATCGCGGACCGTGACGAGCAGCGCGCGACAGAGGTCATGCGCACGCACACGGAGCACACGCGGAAGATGTACCACGAGCGGGAGAAGTAGCCCGGTCGCGTCCCGTCCCGGCCCGGACACCCGAAGAAGCGGGTCACAGCCTCGGCTGTGGCCCGTCTTGCGTGCTCGCGGACGCTTCTTTGTCCTGTCAGTGGAGAAAGCTGGCAGCAATCTGTGCGCGACTTCTTCCCACCCCAGGCAGCCGCTGCTACGTTCCACTCGAAAGCAGGCCCGGCGAAGCGGCCGGAGCCGGTGGACGCAAGCCAATTGAGGCGGGGAGGGGCTCGTGAGACGTATGACGGCACGACCCGCCAACGCGCACCAGGCGCGGCTGCTGCGGCTGTTGCGTGACGGCGGCCCCAACTCCCGTGCCCAGCTGGGCGATCAGGTCGACCTCTCGCGGTCGAAGCTGGCCGTCGAGGTGGACCGGCTCCTGGAGACCGGGCTCGTGGTCGCCGACGGACTCGCCGCCTCCCGCGGTGGCCGTCGCTCCCACAACATCCGGCTCGCACCGGCGCTGCGATTCCTGGGCGTCGACATCGGCGCGACCTCGATCGACGTGGCCGTCACCAACGCCGAGCTGGAAGTGCTCGGACACATCAACCAGCCGATGGACGTACGCGAGGGCCCGGTCGCGGTCTTCGAACAAGTCCTCGCCATGGCGGCCAAGTTGAGGGCCTCGGGGCTGGCGGAAGGGTTCGACGGCGCCGGAATCGGCGTACCGGGACCCGTCCGGTTCCCCGAGGGCATCCCCGTCGCCCCGCCGATCATGCCCGGCTGGGACGGCTTCCCGGTCCGGGAGGCGCTCAGCCAGGATCTCGGCTGCCCGGTCATGGTCGACAACGACGTGAACCTGATGGCCATGGGGGAGCAGCACGCGGGCGTCGCACGCTCCGTGGGCGACTTCCTCTGCGTCAAGATCGGTACCGGTATCGGCTGCGGCATCGTCGTCGGCGGCGAGGTCTACCGCGGTACGACAGGAAGCGCGGGCGACATCGGACACATCCAGGCCGTACCCGACGGCCGCCCGTGCGCCTGCGGCAACCGGGGCTGCCTGGAAGCCCACTTCAGCGGCGCGGCGCTCGCCCGCGATGCCACGGACGCCGCCCAGCAGGGGCTTTCGACGGATCTCGCGACCCGTCTTGAGACGAACGGCAGCCTGAGCGCGGTCGATGTCGCCGCCGCGGCCGCCGCGGGTGACGCCACCGCGCTCGACCTGATCCGCGAGGGCGGCAACCGTACGGGTCAGGTCATCGCCGGCCTTGTCAGCTTCTTCAATCCGGGCCTGGTGGTGATCGGCGGTGGGGTGACGGGTCTCGGCCACACCCTGCTCGCCGCGATCCGTACCCAGGTCTACCGCCAGTCGCTGCCCCTGGCGACCGGCAACCTCCCCATCGTGCTGGGCGAGTTGGGCCCGACCGCCGGAGTCATCGGCGGGGCCCGGCTCATCAGCGACCACCTGTTCTCACCCGCGTAACGCACGTCCGTCGAACGGACCACCAGCACAGCGCACCACCAGCACAGCGCCCTGCTGTGCCCTGCCCTGCCCGAAAACACGCCTGCTCCGCACGCGCACCGCCCTGAAACCGGCCCGCACGCCTGCCAAAGGGAACAGTCATGGCATCAGAACCACCGCTGCTCACCATGTCCGGCATCACCAAGTCGTTCCCCGGAGTCCGGGCCCTCGACGGCGTCGACCTCGACGTCCAGGCCGGCGAGGTGCACTGTCTGCTCGGCCAGAACGGCGCCGGAAAGTCCACGCTGATCAAGGTCCTGGCGGGCGCCCACCAGCCCGACGACGGCACCATCAGCTGGCGCGGCGACCATGTCACCCTCCGGTCGCCGATCGCCGCCATGCGCCTCGGCATCGCCACCATCTACCAGGAACTCGACCTGGTGGAGGGCCTGTCGGTCGCCGAGAACGTGCACCTCGGGCATGAACCCACGGCCGCCGGATTCGTCGTACGAGGAAAAGTGGCGAAGGAGTCGACCGCCGCTCTCCTCAAGCGACTTGGGCACTCCGAGATCGATCCCGCCCGGCTCGTCGGCGAACTGTCGGCCGCCCAGCAGCAGATCGTGTCCATGGCGCGGGCGCTCTCCCACGACGTACGGCTCATCGTCATGGACGAGCCGTCCGCGGCCCTCGACCCCGACGAGGTCGACAACCTCTTCCGCATCGTCGGAGACCTCACCGCCGACGGCGTCGCCGTCGTCTACATCTCGCACCGCCTTGAGGAGATCCGCCGCATCGGCGACCGTGTGACCGTACTGAAGGACGGCCGCGCGGTGGCGGGCGGGCTGCCCGCGAAGTCCACGCCGACGCGCGAGGTCGTGGCGCTGATGACGGGCCGCAATGTCGAGTACGTCTTCCCGGACCGGCCCGTGACACGGCCCCCCGGCGAACCGGTTCTCCAGGTCCAAGGCCTGGCCCGTGCGGGGGAGTTCGAATCCCTCGACCTCGATCTGCGACCCGGCGAGATCGTCGGACTGGCCGGGCTCGTGGGCTCCGGGCGCTCCGAGATCCTGGAGACGATCTACGGAGCGCGCAAGGCGACGCAAGGTCAAGTCCTCGTCGATGGACGTCCGTTGCGACCCGGCAGCGTGCGCGCCGCCGTACGCGCCGGGCTCGGACTCGCGCCCGAGGAGCGCAAGGCGCAGGCCCTGCTGATGCTGGAGTCCGTCACACGCAATGTGTCGGTGTCGTCCATGTCCCGCTTCTCGCGCGGGGGTTGGATCGACCGGGGCGCCGAGCGCGGCGCGGCGCGGGCGGCGACCCGTGAGCTGTCGCTGCGCCCGGACAACCCGTCCGTGCCGATCCGTACGCTGTCCGGCGGCAACCAGCAGAAGGCCGTCCTCGCACGCTGGCTGCTGCGCGGCTGCCGCGTCCTGCTGCTCGACGAGCCGACCCGAGGTGTCGACGTCGGTGCCCGCGCCGAGCTCTACGCCGTCATTCGGCGACTGGCCGACGAGGGGCTCGCCGTCCTGCTGGTCTCCAGTGAAGTGCCCGAAGTGCTCGGCCTCGCCGACCGGGTGCTCGTCCTGCGCGAGGGGCGGGTCGTCCACACGGCCCCCGCCCGCGAGCTCGACGAACACCGCGTCCTTGACCTCGTCATGGAAGGAACGTCAACGTCATGACGCAGCCAGCGTCACCTCCCAGGCCCGGTGACACCCGCAAGGTCTCGCCGGTGGACCGGACAAGCCCATGGCGGACGGTCGCGGCCCGAGCCGACGTCCGTACGCTCTCCCTCCTCGGGGTGCTTGCCGCCCT
Organism: Streptomyces sp. NPDC093544; assembly: GCF_040683495.1. Classification (NCBI taxonomy): domain Bacteria; kingdom Bacillati; phylum Actinomycetota; class Actinomycetes; order Kitasatosporales; family Streptomycetaceae; genus Streptomyces; species Streptomyces sp. NPDC093544. The sequence goes on from NZ_JBFBEA010000019.1 coordinate 187,259, forward strand.
GATCCTCATCGGCGGCATCACCAAACCCGACGAGTTCCTCGACACCCGCAACCTCCAACTCGTCCTCACCCAGGCCTCGGTGATCGGCGTCGTCACCGTCGGCATGACCTTCGTCATCACCTCCGGCGGCATCGACCTGTCGGTCGGCGCGATCGTCGCCCTCTCCTCGGTGTGGGCGACAACGGTCGCCACCCAGGACTTCGGCTTCGCGGGCGTCCTCTTCACGGCCGTGCTCGTCGGCGTCGGCTGCGGTCTGGTCAACGGACTTCTCATCGCGTACGGCGCGATGGTCCCGTTCATCGCGACGCTGGCCATGCTCGCCTCGGCCCGCGGACTGGCACTCCAGATCACCGACGGAAAAACCCAGATCGTCAGCATCGACGGCATATTGAAGCTCGGCGAGCGCGACTCGTACGTGCTCGGCGTACCGCCGCTCGTCATGGTCTTCGCCGTCGTCACGATCATCGGCTGGCTGCTGCTCAACCGCACCACCTTCGGCCGCCGCACGGTCGCGGTCGGCGGCAACGCGGAGGCGGCGCGGCTCGCCGGCATCGACGTACGACGGCAGCGGCTGTACCTGTATCTGCTCTCCGGACTGTGCTGCGGCATCGCCGCGTTCCTGCTGATCATCCTGTCCGGATCGGGCCAGAACACCAACGGAAACCTCTACGAACTCGACGCCATCGCGGCCGCGATCATCGGCGGCACCCTGCTCAGCGGGGGCCGCGGCACCATCGTCGGCTCGGTGCTCGGCGTCCTGATCTTCACCACGATCACCAACATCTTCGCGCTCAACAACCTGCAGAGCGACGTCCAGCAGATCGCCAAGGGCGCGATCATCGTGGCCGCCGTGCTCGTCCAGCGCCGTACCGCAAGCACGACTTGAGGGAAGGGTCCACCGCCATGCCAGAGCTCACGAGCCGCAGGGGACTGCTCTTCGGGACCGCCGCCGTCGGGGCCGGCGTCCTGCTCGCCGGCTGTACCAGCAACGAATCCGACGACGACACCGCGGCGAACGACCAGCCGGCCGCCTCCGACACACCAGGCAAGGAAGTAACGATCGGTTTCGCCGGGCCACAGGCCGACCACGGCTGGCTCAACGCGATCAACGACAACGCCAAGAACCGCGCCGGGAAGTACTCGGACGTGACGCTGGAGATCACCGAGGGCTCCAACGACACGGCGGCCCAGATCGGCCAGATCGAGACCCTGATCAACAAGAAGGTCGACGTCCTGGTCATACTGCCTGCCGACGGCAAGGCGCTCACCCAGGTGGGCCTCAAGGCCATGCGCGCGGGGATCCCGGTCGTCAACCTCGACCGGATCTTCAACTCCCCTCAGGCGTACCGCTGTTGGATAGGTGGTGACAACTACGGCATGGGCCTCAACGCCGGCAACTACATCGGCGAGAAACTCAAGGACAAGCAGGGTGCCAAGGTCATCGAGCTCGCCGGGCTCGACAACCTGGAGCTGACCCAGCAGCGCACCCAGGGCTTCGACGCGGCCCTGAAGAACTACCCGAACATCAAGAAGGTCGCCCGGCAGGCCGCCGAGTTCACCGTCGAGTCGGGACAGGCGAAGATGTCCCAACTCCTACAGGCCCAGTCGGACTTCGACGCGCTGTGGAACCACGACGACGATCAGGGAGTCGGCGCCCTGCGCGCCATCGAGCAGGCGGGCCGGGACGACTTCCTGATGGTCGGCGGCGCGGGCGCGCTCTCCGCCATGCAGGCCATCGAGGCGGACGACGGCGTCCTCAAGGCCACCGTCCTCTACCCGCCGACCATGGCCGCCTCCGCCATCGACCTCGCCCGCGCGCTCGGCCAGAGCAAGGGCATCGGCGGCCTCTCCGAGTTCGAGATCCCGGCCTCACTGACGCTCTACTCGGCCGTCGTCGACAAGGAGAACGTCGCTCAGTACATGTCCACCGGCTTCAAGTGAGGCGGCCGGCTCCAGGGGCCCGGCCCATGGAGCAGGATTCCGGGGCCTGGCGCTCGGATCAGGCCTCCGGGGCCTGGTCCAGAGTTCAGGCTTCCGGGGTCCGGCCCAGAGTTCAGGCTTCCGGGGTCCGGCCCAGGGATCAGGCTCCCACCCCCCACCGCGTCACGACCACGAGGAGGACATCCGCATGGGACAGCCGCACCAGGGCGACGAGGTCGAGGCAGCCGCCGGGGCGCCGGCGGAGGCCGAAGCTGCGAAGCCGCCATTGGGCGTGGGCATGATCGGTTACGCCTTCATGGGCGCCGCTCACTCGCAGGGCTGGCGCACCGTGGGCCACGTCTTCGACCTGCCGCGCCGACCGATCCTCGCCGCCGTCTGCGGCCGGGACGGCGAAGCCGTGCGGGCCATGGCGGACCGGCAGGGCTGGGCGGCGGCCGAGACCGACTGGCGTGCCCTGATCGCCCGGGACGACGTCGACCTCGTCGACATCTGCAGCCCCGGCGACACCCACGCCGAGATCGCCATCGCCGCCCTGGAGGCCGGCAAGCACGTGCTGTGCGAGAAGCCCCTCGCGAACACGGTCGCCGAGGCCGAGGCGATGGTGGAGGCCGCCGAAGCGGCCGAACAGCGCGGTCAGTTGGCCATGGTCGGCTTCAACTACCGCCGGGTGCCCGCGACGTCGCTGGCGCGCTCGATGGTCGCCGAGGGGCGGCTGGGCGCTTTGCGGCACGTGCGGGTGACGTACCTTCAGGATTGGCTGGTGGACCCGGAGTTCCCGCTCACCTGGCGGCTGCGCAAGGAGGTCGCGGGCTCGGGCGCGCTCGGGGATCTGGGGGCGCACATCATCGACCTCGCGCAGTATCTGGCGGGGCAGCCGGTCGTCGGGGTCTCCGCGCTCACCGAGACGTTCGTACGGGAGCGGCCGCTGCCCGACGGGACGACGAGCGGCTTGTCAGCGGCATCGGAAACCGATGGTGGCGTCGGAACGGTCACCGTCGACGACGCCGCCCTCTTCACAGGCCGCTTCGCCTCCGGCGCCCTCGCCTCCTTCGAGGCCACCCGGTTCGCGACCGGCCGCAAGAACGCGCTGCACATCGAACTCAACGGCGAGCGCGGCTCGTTGGCCTTCGATTTGGAACGCCTCAACGAACTCTCCTACTACGACCACACCGAACCCGGCGCGCACGCGGGCTTCCGCCGCATCTTGGTCACCGAGCCCGATCACCCCTACCTGGACGCCTGGTGGCCGCCGGGCCACGGCCTCGGCTACGAGCACACCTTCGTGCATCAGGCCCGCGACCTGGTGCAGGCCATCGCGGCCGGCCGGCGCCCCGTGCCGTCCTTCGCCGACGGGCTGCAGGTGCAGCGCGTGCTGGCGGCGGTGGAGGAGAGCGCCGAGAAGAACTCCGTCTACACACCCGTAGCGGTCCATACGCCCATTGCGGTCCATACGCCCGTAGCGGTTCGAGGAGGCCTTTAACCATGCCGCGTACCTTCACACTCTTCACCGGCCAGTGGGCCGACCTGCCTCTCGAAGAAGTCTGTCGTCTCGCCCGAGACTTCGGCTACGACGGACTTGAACTCGCCTGCTGGGGCGACCACTTCGAGGTCGACAAGGCGCTCGCGGACCCGTCCTACATAGAGTCCCGGCACGCGCTGCTCGACAAGTACGGCCTCAAGTGCTGGGCGATCTCCAACCACCTGGTCGGCCAGGCCGTCTGCGACGCCATCATCGACGAACGCCACAAGGGCATCCTGCCCGCCCGTATCTGGGGGGACGGCGACGGTGAAGGCGTACGGCAGCGGGCCGCCGCCGAGATCGCCGACACCGCACGCGCGGCGGCCGCCTTCGGCGTCGACACCGTCATCGGCTTCACCGGCTCCGCCATCTGGCACCTGGTCGCGATGTTCCCGCCCGCGCCCGAGTCGATGATCGAGCGCGGATACGAGGACTTCGCCGAACGCTGGAACCCGATCCTGGACGTCTTCGACGCGCAGGGCGTGCGGTTCGCGCACGAGGTCCACCCGAGCGAGATCGCGTACGACTACTGGACAACTCACAAGGCACTGGAGGCGGTTGGCCACCGTCCGGCCTTCGGCCTCAACTTCGACCCGTCGCACTTCGTGTGGCAGGACCTCGACCCGGTCGGCTTCCTCTACGACTTCCGCGACCGGATCTACCACGTCGACTGCAAGGAGGCCCGCAAGCGGCTCGACGGCCGCAACGGCCGCCTCGGCTCCCACCTGCCCTGGGGCGACCCGCGTCGCGGCTGGGACTTCGTCTCGGCCGGCCACGGCGACGTCCCCTGGGAGGACGTGTTCCGCATGCTGCGCTCCATCGACTACACGGGCCCCATCTCCGTGGAGTGGGAGGACGCCGGGATGGACCGGCTCCAGGGCGCACCGGAGGCCCTGACCCGCCTCAAGACGTACGACTTCGACCCGCCGTCGGCTTCGTTCGACGCGGCGTTCGGCGGCAACGACTAGGCCGCACAACGCAGTTCGCCTTGGGGGGTACTCCTTACTTCCCGGGGTTCACATCGCGCAGTTCCTCTCGCGCGGTTCACATCGCACATCTCACAAGGTTCCGGGGTGACGGCGCACCCCGGCGTACCGCCGCACCGCGGCACCCGCCCGTACGACCAGCCCCTTCATGGAGGCATTTCGTGCACCCGTACGCCAGTAAGGCCAGTAACAGGAAGAACAGAAGCCACACCAGACGTCCGAGACTCCGTGGGGCACTCGCCCTGCTGAGCGGCGCGATCCTGGCGGCCGCGTCTCTCACCCTCACCACACCCTCGGCCGGCGCAGCCGTCGCCGACCCCGCCGAAGTCACCGCCGCTGCCGAGGACTTCCAGCAGGTCACCCTCGCCAAGGGTGAGCCCGAGGTCGGCGAGCCCATGTCGCTGGCGGTGCTCCCGGACCGCTCGGTCCTGCACACCTCACGCGACGGTGAACTCCGCCTCACCGACAGCGCGGGCAACACCAAGCTCGCGGGCAAGATCGACGTGTACTCGCACGACGAGGAGGGCCTGCAGGGCGTCGGCCTCGACCCCGGTTTCGCCGAGAACCGCTTCATCTATCTCTACTACGCGCCCCCGTTGAACACCCCGGCGGGCGACGCACCCGAGACCGGCACGGCCGCCGACTTCGCACCCTTCGACGGCGTCAACCGCCTCTCGCGGTTCGTCCTGAACGCCGACGGCACCCTGAACAACGCGAGCGAGACGAAGGTCCTCGACGTCCAGGCCTCCCGCGGCATCTGCTGCCACGTCGGCGGCGACATCGACTTCGACGCGGCCGGAAACCTCTATCTGTCTACCGGCGACGACTCCAACCCCTTCCAGTCACAGGGCTTCTCGCCCCTCGACGAGCGCGCCGACCGCAACCCGGCCTTCGACGCCCAGCGTTCCGCCGGCAACACCAACGACCTGCGCGGCAAGATCCTGCGCGTCAAGGTGAACGCCGACGGCTCGTACTCCATCCCGGACGGCAACCTCTTCGCGCCCGGCACCGACAAGACGCGCCCTGAGATCTACGCGATGGGTTTCCGCAACCCGTTCCGCTTCAGCGTCGACAAGGCGACGGGCATCCTGTACGTCGGTGAGTACGGCCCGGACGCCGGCGCCGCCGACCCGGCGCGCGGTCCCGCAGGACAGGTCGAGTTCGCCCGCGTGACCGCACCCGGGAACTTCGGCTGGCCGTACTGCACCGGCGACAACGACGCCTACGTGGACTACGACTTCGCCACCAGCACCTCGGGCGCGGCCTTCGACTGCGCCGCCCCCAAGAACACCTCGCCGAACAACACCGGCCTCACCGACCTCCCCCCGGCTCAGGCCGCCTGGATCCCCTACGACGGCGCGTCCGTCCCGGAGTTCGGCGACGGCTCGGAGTCCCCGATGGGCGGCCCGGTCTACCACTACGACGCCTCGCTCGACTCGCCGGTGAAGTTCCCGGAGGCGTACGACGGCGACTTCTTCGCGGGCGAGTTCGGCCGGCGCTGGATCAAGCGGATCGAGTCGGACACGAGCGGCACCGTGCAGTCCATCAACGACATCCCGTGGACCGGCACCCAGGTGATGGACATGGCGTTCGGTCCTGACGGAGCGCTGTACGTCCTCGACTACGGGACCGCCTGGTTCGGCGGCGACGAGCACTCGGGCCTGTACCGGATCGAGAACGCCACCGACGGGCATTCCCCGGTCGCGCAGGCCACCGCAGACCGCACCTCGGGACAGGCGAAGCTGAAGGTGAACTTCTCCTCCGCCGGCTCCACCGACGCGGACGGTGACGCCCTCACCTACAGCTGGGACTTCGGCGACGGGGGCACCTCGACCGCGGCGAACCCGACGTACAAGTACAAGAAGAACGGCACGTACACGGCGACACTGACGGCCAAGGACCCGGGCGGCCGGACGGGAAGTTCGAGCGTGCAGATCGTGGTCGGCAACACCGCGCCCACGGTGACACTCCAACTGCCGCAGGACGGACAGCTGTTCAGCTTCGGTGACACGGTTCCGTTCAAGGTGAAGGTCACCGACCCGGAGGACGGCAGGGCGATCGACTGCGCCAAGGTGAAGGTCAACTTCATCCTCGGCCACGACAGTCACGGCCATGTGCTGACCTCGGCCAACGGCTGCACCGGCACCATCGTGACCGGCGCGGGCGACGGCCACGACGACGACGCCAACATCTTCGGAGTCTTCGACGCCGAGTACACCGACGGCGGTGGCGGCGGCCAGGCTCCGCTGACCAGCCACGACCAGCACGTCGTCCAGCCCAAGCACCGCCAGGCCGAGCACTTCGGCGAGTCCTCGGGGATCACGGTCATGTCGAAGGCGACCGCCCACGGTGGCGAGACGGTCGGTGACATCAACAACGGTGACTGGATCTCGTTCACGCCGTACGTGCTGAGCAACGCCCAGAAGATCACGGCGCGGGTCGCGTCGGCCGGCGCGGGCGGCACCCTCGAAGTCCGCGCGGGCTCTCCGACCGGCCGGGTGCTGGGCAAGGCGACCGTCCCGGTGACCGGCGGCTGGGAGACCTTCCAGGACGTGAGCGCGGACCTGTCCCGCGCACCGCGCGGCACGACCTCGCTCTACCTCGTCTTCAAGGGGAGCGGAACGGGCGCGCTGTACGACGTGGATGACTTCACCTTCACGACGAGCGGCTGAGGAGGTGTTGCTGTGATGCGCGCACCAGCGCGAGTCATGACGTCCGCCGCGGCGGCAGCCGTACTCATCGGCTGCGTGGCGGGACCGGCCGCGTCGAAGGGAGCCGAGTCGACGGGGGCCGCGTCGAAGGGCATCGAGTCGACGGGGGCCGCGTCGAAGAAGCCCGATGACACGCGGGTTCTGGTCTTCTCAAAGACCGCCGGCTTCCGGCACGACTCGATTCCCGAAGGGATCGCGGCCGTACGTGAGTTGGGCGCGGCAGACGGCTTCACCGTCGACGCGACCGAGGACGCCGGAGCCTTCACCTCCCGCAACCTCGCCCGGTACGACGCCGTCGTCTTCCTGTCCACCACGGGCGACGTCCTCAACGCCGTCCAACAGGGCGCCTTCGAGCGGTACATCAAGCGGGGCGGCGGCTATGTGGGTGTCCACGCGGCCGCCGACACCGAGTACGACTGGGCGTTCTACGGCGGTCTCGCAGGGGCGTACTTCCAGTCGCACCCGGCGATCCAGCCCGCGACAGTCGACGTCGAGGACCATGCACACCCGGCGACCTCGGCACTGGCCCGAGCGTGGAACCGTACCGACGAGTGGTACAACTACCGCTCCAATCCGCGGGAAAGCGCCCACGTCCTGGCCTCGCTCGACGAGTCGTCGTACACCGGCGGCACGATGAGCGGCGACCATCCGATCGCCTGGTGCCAGGAGTACCGGGGCGGCCGCGCCTTCTACACCGGGGCCGGCCACACCAAGGAGTCGTACGCCGAACCCGCCTTCCGCCAGCACCTGTTGGGCGGAATCCAGTACGCCGTCGGCGACGCCCAGGCCGACTGCCGCCCGGAGAACGGCTACCGGCCGCTCTTCGACGGCACGGCCGAGTCGCTGTCGGCGTGGCGGCAGGCGGGACCGGGTTCGTTCTCGCTGAGCGAGGACGGCACGCTGACGTCGAGCGGCGGGCTGGGGATGCTCTGGTACGCGGGTGCGCCGTCCCCAGGTTCCGGCTCGGGTTCCGGCCCTGGCTCGGGCTCTGGCTCTGGCTCTGGTTTCGGTTCCGGTTTTGGTTCGTACTCGCTGAAACTGGACTGGCAGGTGGCCGGGGACGACAACTCCGGTGTCTTCGTGGGCTTCCCGGCCTCCGACGACCCTTGGTCGGCCGTGAACAACGGCTATGAGGTCCAGATCGACGCGACCGACGCACCCGATCGCACCACCGGGTCCGTGTACAGCTTCCAGTCCGCCGACGTGGAGAAGCGCGACCGTGCGCTGAACCCGCCCGGTGAGTGGAACACGTACGAGATCCGCGTGGAGGGCGAGCGGCTCCGCGTCTGGCTCAACGGCGTGAAGATCAACGATTTCACCAACACCGATCCGGCCCGGAGCCTGCTCGACGGGCACGTCGGCATCCAGAACCACGGATCCGACGACCAGGTGTCCTTCCGCGACATCCGGATCAAGGAACTGCCCGTGAAGGGCAATTGAGCGGCGGCGGGCGGGACACGCCGTACTCCCGCCCGCCGTCTTGGCCCCTCTTCACTCCTGCTTCTTCGCCAGCTATCCGCTATCCGCTATCCGTTCCTGTTCTCCGTTTCTCCGTGGTTGACGTACGACAAGGAGGCTGCCCATGTCCGCGTCCCTTTCCGAACCCAGGGTCCTTTCAGAACCCAGGGTGGGCGTGTGGTTGATCGGAGCACGCGGCTCCGTGGCCACCACCGTCGTCGCGGGCTGCGCGGCCGTCACCGCGGGCCTGCACGCCCCGACGGGCATGGTCACCGAGACCGACCTGTTCGCCGCCTGCGACCTGCCGTCGCTGTCCTCTCTCGTCTTCGGCGGCCACGACACGGTCGACTGCCCACTGCCCAAGCGCGCGGAGGAGTTGGTCGCCGGGGGCGTCCTGCCGTACGGCCTCCCGTCGGCGGTGGAGGCCGAACTGGCCACTGCCGACCGGGAGATCCGCCCCGGCGGGCCCGGCCACGGCGACACCCGGGAACCGGCCGAACTCATCGAGGCCTTCGCCGCGGACATACGGGATTTCGTACGGCGATGTGGCCTGGCCCGGGCGGTCGTGGTGAACGTGGCCTCCACGGAGCCCGGGCCCACCGGAGACGCGCTGCCGCCGAGTTCCCTGTACGCGGCGGCTGCCCTGCGCGCCGGCTGCCCGTACGTGAACTTCACCCCCTCCACGGGCCTGCACCACCCGGCACTGGCGTACCGGGCCGAGTCGAGCGGCCTGCCCTACGCGGGCCGCGACGGCAAGACCGGCCAGACACTGCTTCGCTCCGTGCTGGGCCCGATGTTCGCCCAGCGCGCCCTGACGGTGCGGGCCTGGTCCGGCACGAACCTCCTTGGCGGGGGCGACGGTGCTTCCCTCGCCGACCCGGCCGCCGCCGCGGCCAAGAACGCCGGCAAGGAGCGGGTGTTGGCGGACACCCTGGGCGCCGCGCCGGAGGGCGAGGTCCACATCGACGACGTCCCCGCCCTCGGCGACTGGAAGACCGCCTGGGACCACATCGCCTTCGACGGCTTCCTCGGCACCCGCATGATCCTCCAGACCACCTGGCAGGGCTGCGACTCCGCCCTCGCCGCCCCACTGATCCTCGACCTCGCCCGCGTCGTCTCCCGCGCCCACGACGTCGGCCTCTCCGGCCCGTTGAGCGAGCTGGCCTTCTACTTCAAGGATCCGGTGGGGGTGGCGCCCGCGGGACTGGGGGAGCAGTACGCGGCCCTGGCGGGTCTGGCGGACCGGCTTCGCGAATCCTCGGAGGAGGCGCGGTGAGCGGGCGGCTGGTGCGGTTGCTGGGGTTGTTGGGCTCAGGTGGATTGAATGGGTCGGGTGAGGGGCTCGAGCCGGGGGAGTCGCGCGGGTCCGGTGAGGTGCTCGGGCTGGGGGAGTCGCCCGGGTCTGGTGCGGCGCCAGGGCAGGGAAGGTTGGCAGGGGCTGGTGCGGCGCCAGGGCAGGGCGGGTCGCGCGGGTCCGGTGCGGCGCTTGGGTCGGGCAGCGCGTCGTTGGCGTCGGGCGGGGCTTTGGGATCCGACGCCTCGGGTGCCGGGGGTGCCGGGGGTGCCGGGGGTAAGGCGGGTGCCTCGGGTGAGTTGGCTGCCTCGGGTTCCTCGGGTTCCTCGGATAAGTCGGGCGGCTCGGGTAAGTCGGGCGGGCCGCGAAGGCGCAGGACCGCGGGTGCCGGAACGTCGGAGCAAGCCAGCGCCAGGACCAGGGCCAGGACCGGGGCCAGGACCGGGGCCAGGACCGGGACCAGGACCGGGGCCAGGACCAGGACCAGGACCGGGACCGGGACCGGGATCAGCGCCAGGACCAGGATCAGGACCGGGACCAGCGCCAGGGCCAGCGCAAGGGCCTGGGCCGAACTGCTGCGCCTGCCCGCCCTGTTCACCGTCCCCGGAGACGCGCTCGCGGGCGCCGCCGCGGTCGGGGCCCGCCCCAACTCCCGCACTCTGCTCGCCATCGGTTCCTCCCTCTGTCTGTACGAAGCCGGTATGGCCCTCAACGACTGGGCGGACCGCGCCGAGGACGCCGTGGACCGCCCGCACCGCCCGCTGCCCTCCGGCCGCATCCACCCGGCCGCGGCTCTCGTGGCGGCCGGAGCCCTGACGGCGGCGGGCCTCGCCCTGGCAGCGCGAGCGGGTCGCTCCTCGCTCGCGGTCGCCGCGCCCCTCGCGGTCACCGTCTGGGCCTATGACCTCGCGCTCAAACAGACTCCCGCCGGCCCGGCGGCCATGGCTGCCGCCCGAGGCCTGGACGTACTCCTCGGTGCGACGACCACCGCCGGCGCCACTCGAGACACGGCTCCAGCCCCGAACGCCCCGCTTCGCTCCGCCGTCCGCGAGTCCCTCCCCGCCGCCCTCACCCTCGCCACTCACACCCTTGCGGTGACAGCGGTGTCCCGAGGGGAGACGCAAGGAGGTTCGTCGGCCGCACCGCTGGCCGCACTGGCCACAACAGGTGCGCTGGTCTGGGGGCTGCTGCGCGACCGAGGAGTCGCAGGGCAACCAGGACGCCACCCCACGGCCGTACGACCGCACCCTGCTAAGGGCACCCCAATAACCCTGCGCCCAGGGCGCGTTGACGTCTCGATGCGGAGATTCGGGCGAGCGCCCATCGAGGCCGTCCCGGTCCTGCGGCGCGGCCGAGTTCCTGTCGGCGCACCCGGGCCGACGCCCAACCGAGCACCCGGCCCGGGCCCCGGCTCGTCCCGGCACCCCACCGAAGCCGCCCTGCGCGGAGCCCTCACCCTCGTCTACGCCGCGACCTTCGCCCACCCCCTCTTCCACGCCGCGCTCAACCCCTCACCCCCACTCACCCAGCGAGCCGTCGGCGGCGGAATTCGCGCCATGATCCCCCTCCAGGCCGCCCTGGCCGCCCGCGCGGGCGCCCCCGTCACCGCTCTCCTGACGGCCGCACTCGCCCCAGCGGCCCGCAGGTTCGCGAGGAAGGTGAGCGTCACATGACCCCGAACCCCCGCCGGACCGAGCATTCGGAGCCCCACCCGACCTCGCCCCCAAGCCCCAGCCCACTCACGACCTCGCACCGGGACACCGGCGGCCCCACCCCGACCCCCCACCCCCTCAACTTCGGCTACGGAACCAACGGCCTCACCGACCTCCGTCTCGACGACGCCCTCGCCCTCCTCGCTGATCTCGGCTACGACGGCGTCGGCCTGACTCTCGACCACATGCACCTCGACCCTCTCGCCCCGGAGCTCGCCACCCGCACCGCCCAGGTGGCCCGCCGACTGGATGCGCTCGGCCTCACCGTCACCGTGGAGACCGGCGCCCGCTATGTCCTCGATCCGCGGCGGAAACACGGCCCGTCCCTCCTCGATCCGGATCCGGACGACCGCGCCCGCCGCGTGGACCTGCTCATCCGCGCCGTGCGAGTGGCGGCGGACCTCGGTGCCCACGCCGTGCACTGCTTCAGCGGAGTCACCCCTGTCGGCACGGACGAGGACACCGCCTGGAAGCGCCTCGCCGAGGCACTCGCCCCCGTGCTGGACGCCGCCACCCGTGCCGGAGTCCCCCTCGCCGTCGAACCCGAGCCCGGGCACCTGCTCGCCTCCCTCGCCGATTTCCACCACCTCCGCCGAGCACTCGGCGACCCGGCCGCCCTCGGTCTCACCCTCGACATCGGCCACTGCCAGTGCCTCGAACCCCTCTCACCCGCCGACTGCGTACGCGCCGCCGGGCCCTGGCTGCGCCATGTCCAGATCGAGGACATGCGGCGCGGTGTCCACGAACACCTCCCGTTCGGGGACGGGGAGATCGACTTCCCGCCCGTACTTGAGGCCCTGGCCGCCACCGGCTACCAGGCCCTCACCGTCGTCGAACTGCCCCGCCACTCCCACGCGGGCCCCCACTTCGCCGAACAGTCCCTGCCATTCCTCCACCGCGCGGCCCGGGCGACCCCCCACAGCCGCGAAGGGAGAATCCCGTGAGCCACCCGCACCCCACCCACCACGCACCGGCGGGCGAGACCACCCCTCCTGACCTCGCCGAGCTGCACGCCCGCCTGAACGCCCAACTCGGCGGAGCCGCCCGTGCCTGGCTCGACCAGGCCCTCGACGAGGCCACCACGCACCCCGGCGCCCACGGCCCCATCTCCGTCTGGGAGCTACGGATAGCTGAAGCCGGCCGCCGGTGCGGACCCGAGTACGCCGACGCCGCCCGCGTACTCCTCCTGCACGCCGCCCGCGCCGACATGAACGCCCTCGCCCGCGTCTACCGTCAGGGCACCGCCGCCGAACGCCGAGCCGTCCTGTACGCGCTGCCCCACCTGGTGGCAGGGCCCGACGCCCTGCCCCTCGTCGAGGACGCCCTGCGCACCAACGACACCAGGCTCGTCGCCGCCGCCGTCGGCCCGTACGCCGCCCGCCACCTCGACCCCCACAACTGGCGCCACGCCGTGCTGAAGTGCCTGTTCACCGGAGTCCCCGTCGACGAGGTGGCCGAGCTGCCCCGGCGCGCCCGCGCCGACGCCGAACTCGCCCGGATGCTCGCCGACTACGCCGACGAACGCACCGCCGCGGGCCGTCCCGTACCCGAGGACCTGCACCGCGTCCTGACCCTGACCGAGCCCACCGCCACCCCCACTGGCACGTCCGGCAGCTCCGGCTCGCCCCGGACATCCGGCACGTCCGGCAAGGAGTCCTGATGCGCATCTTCGACCCCCACATCCATATGACGTCGCGGACCACCGACGACTACGAGGCCATGCACGCCGCGGGCGTCCGCGCCGTCGTCGAACCCTCCTTCTGGCTCGGCCAGCCACGCACCTCTCCCACCTCCTTCCTCGACTACTTCGACTCGCTCCTCGGCTGGGAACCCTTCCGCGCCGCCCAGTACGGCATCGCCCACCACTGCACGCTCGCCCTCAACCCCAAGGAGGCGAACGACCCCCGCTGTGTCCCCGTCCTGGACGAACTGCCCCGCTATCTCGTCAAGGACCAGGTCGTGGCCGTCGGCGAGATCGGCTACGACTCGATGACTCCCGCCGAGGACACCGCCCTGGCCGCCCAGCTCCAGCTCGCCGCCGACCACGAGCTGCCGGCGCTCGTCCACACCCCGCACCGCGACAAACTGGCGGGCCTGCGCCGCACCCTCGACGTGGTCCGGGAATCCGCACTGCCCCCGGACCACGTCCTGGTCGACCACCTCAACGAGACCACCGTCAAAGAGGCCAAGGACAGCGGCTGCTGGCTGGGCTTCTCCGTCTATCCGGACACCAAGATGGACGAGGACCGGATGGTCGCGATCCTGCGGGCGTACGGACCGGAGAAGGTGCTGGTCAACTCGGCCGCGGACTGGGGGAGAAGCGACCCCCTCAAGACCCGCCTGGTCGGCGACGCCCTGCTGGCGGCCGGGTTCACCGACGACGACGTCGACCGGGTGCTGTGGCGCAACCCCGTGGCCTTCTACGGGCTCAGCGGCCGGCTGAACCTCGACATCGCCTCCCCGGACGCCACCCACGAAGGCAACTCCATCCTCCGCGGCGGGGAGTGAACGATGCGCTTCCGCCACCCCGACGGCTCGACCGTCCACCTGGCCTACTGCACCAACGTCCACCCGGCCGAAACCCTCGACGGTGTCCTCGCCCAACTCCGCGACCACTGCGAACCCGTCCGCCGGCGCCTCGGCCGCGACCGCCTCGGCATCGGCCTCTGGCTCGCCCGGGACGCCGCCCACGCCCTGGTCACCGACCCGTCCGCACTGCGCGGCCTGCGCACCGAACTCGACCGTCGCGGACTCGAGGTCGTCACCCTCAACGGCTTCCCGTACGAGGGCTTCGGCGCCGAAGAGGTCAAGTACCGCGTCTACCAGCCGGACTGGGCCGACCCGCAACGCCTCGCCCACACCACCGCCCTGGCCCGAGTCCTCGCCCAGCTGCTTCCCGACGACGTCACCGAAGGAACCATCTCCACCCTGCCGCTGGCCTGGCGCACCGTGTACGACGACAAGCGGGCGGCAACGGCCCACGCCGCGCTGACCACGCTCGCCGAACGCCTCGACGCCCTCGAAGAACTCACCGGCCGCTCCATCCGCATCGGCCTGGAGCCGGAACCCGGCTGCACCGTCGAGACCACGCACGACGCCATCGCCCCGCTCACCGCCATCGGCCACCACCGCATCGGCATCTGCGTCGACACCTGCCACCTCGCCACCTCCTTCGAAGACCCGGACACCGCCCTGGACGCCCTCGCGCAAGCGGGCGTCCCCGTCGTCAAGTCCCAGCTCTCAGCCGCCCTGCACGCCGAACACCCCCATCTCCCCGAAGTCCGCAGGGCCCTCGCCGCCTTCGACGAACCCCGTTTCCTGCACCAGACCCGCACCCGGACGGCCGCCGGCCTGCGCGGCACCGACGACCTGGGCGAGGCCCTCGCCGGCGACGCCCTGCCCGACGCCTCACCCTGGCGCGCCCACTTCCACGTCCCGCTGCACGCGGCGCCCGCCGCGCCCCTCACCTCCACACTCCCCGTACTCCGCGCAGCGCTGGCCCGCCTCGTCGGCGGCCTGCACCCGCTCACCCGCCATCTGGAGGTCGAGACCTACACCTGGCAGGCCCTCCCGCCCGAACTGCGCCCCCGCGCCCGAGCCCAGCTCGCCGACGGCATCGCCGCCGAACTCACCCTCGCCCGCGACCTGTTGACCGACCTCGGCCTCAAGGAGCTGCCGTGACCACAGCACCCGTGAGCCCCGCACCGGAGCACACCGGCCGCCCCACCCCGCTCCTCGTCCTGGACGTCGTCGGCCTCACCCCCCGTCTCCTCGACCACATGCCCCACCTGAAGGCCCTCGGCCAGTCCGGCTCCCGTGCCCATCTCGGTACCGTCCTGCCCGCCGTCACCTGCGCCGCCCAGTCGACCTTCCTCACCGGCACCCACCCCTCCGAGCACGGGATCGTCGGCAACGGCTGGTACTTCCGCGAGCTCGGCGACGTACTCCTGTGGCGTCAGCACAACGGCCTGGTCGCCGGCGACAAGCTGTGGGACGCCGCCCGTCGCGCGCACCCCGGCTACACGGTCGCCAATATCTGCTGGTGGTACGCCATGGGCGCCGACACCGACTTCACCGTCACCCCCCGTCCCGTCTACTACGCCGACGGCCGCAAGGAACCCGACTGCTACACCCGGCCCCCGGCCCTGCACGACGAACTCACCGAGAAATTCGGCGTGTTCCCGCTGTTCCACTTCTGGGGTCCCGGCGCCGACCTCGTCTCCAGCCGTTGGATCATCGACGCGACCCGCCACATCATGCGCACCCGGCACCCCGACCTGACCCTCTGCTACCTCCCTCACCTCGACTACGACCTCCAGCGCTTCGGCCCCGACGACCCGCGCTCCCTCCAGGCGGCCGCGGACCTCGACGCGGCCATGGCCCCCCTCCTCGACGACGCGAAGGCCGAAGGCCGAACCGTCGTCGCGCTCTCCGAGTACGGCATCACCCGCGTGAACCGCCCCGTCGACATCAACCGTGCCCTGCGCCGCGCCGGACTCCTCGAAGTGCACACGCAGGACGGCATGGAGTACCTCGACCCGATGGCCTCCCGCGCCTTCGCGGTCGCCGACCACCAGATCGCCCATGTCTACGTGCGTCGCCCGGAGGATCTGGAAGCCACCAAAGCGGCACTCGCCGAGCTGCCCGGCATCGAGCAACTCCTCGACGACGAGGGCAAGAAGACCCACCACCTCGACCATCCGCGCTCAGGCGAACTCGTCGCCGTCGCGGAGCCGGACGCCTGGTTCACGTACTACTACTGGCTCGACGACGCACACGCCCCCGACTTCGCGCAGCTCGTCGAGATCCACCGCAAACCCGGCTACGACCCGGTCGAACTCTTCATGGACCCCCTCGACCCCTACGTGAAGGTCAAGGCGGCGGGCGCGCTGGCCCGCAAGAAGCTCGGAATGCGCTACCGCATGGCGGTCGTGCCCCTGGACCCCGCACCTATTCGAGGCAGCCACGGCCGCCTTCCCACGAGCGACGACGACGGTCCGCTCATCATCTGCTCCACCCCCCGCACAGTCACCGGCCGCGTCGCGGCCACCGAAGTGAAATCCCTGCTCCTCACCCTGGCCGGCCTCGCGTGACGAGCCGTGACAAGACGTGACGAGCAACTACGGAAAGTGAAGCACGCGCCACTGACAACGCGTGCCGCGAAGTGACCCGCACGAGTCTGACCTGCAACAACAGGAGAAGAGGCACCCGTGACCGACCTTCAGCCCACCCCCGGAACCGACAGAGCCGACGGCACCGATGAGGCCCTGCGCCGCACTCTCGGCGTCGGCCGCCGCCGCTTCCTGAACACCTGCACAGCCGTCGCGGCCGCGGCGATCGCCGCGCCCGTCTTCGGCGCCTCGCCGGCCCTGGCCCAGAGCCGGGGAGGCGGCGGCCACCATGGCGAGGTCCTCGTCCCCGCGAAGAAGCGCGGCATCATCCTCTACACCGTCCGTGACGCCACAGGCCGCGACCCGCTCAGCACCGATCTGCCCTCCGGATTCCGTGAGGTTTTCAAGCAGCTCTCGCGATACGGCTACCGGCAGGTGGAGTTCGCCGGATACGGCCAGCACGCCAACGCCCCGGGCGGCGCCAACCTGGAGTCCGTCGCGGGCGCCAAACTGCTGCGCTCCTGGCTCGACGACTACGGACTGCGGGCGCAGGGCAACCACGGCTACATACCCCCGTCCTGGCCACTCGCGACACCCGACCTCGACACCTTCAAGCGGCACCTGGAGATCGCCAACATCCTGGGCCTCGCGCACATGGGCACCGGCGGTGACCCCACCGGCAGCGACTTCCGGGCCGACTGGGACGTGGCGGCGGACAAGTGGAACGCGCTCGGCGCGATCGCCCGCCGTGCGGGCGTCAAGCTGTACACCCACAACCACGACGCGGCGTACGGTTTCCTGCTCGACGGGGGGCCGCTCGACGCCCAGGGCCGCCCCACCCGCAGCTCCGGCATCCGCAAGCTGGAGTACTTCCTGAAGGTCACGGACCCGAAACTGGTCTGGCTCGAGATGGACATCTTCTGGGCGCATGTGGCGCAGTACAAGTTCCACACCTACACCGCCCACGACGGCTCCACCCAGGAGAAGGTCTTCGACCCCGCGGGCCTCGTCGTCCGCAACAACAAGCGTTACCCGCTGTTCCACGCGAAGGACGGCACCGTCAACACCACCAACGGCATGGGATACGACATGGTGCCGTTCGGTACCGGCGTCATCGACTACACCACGTTCTTCTCGCGCGTCGGCGACAGGAACTACCACAACCCGATGGTCGAGCAGGACAACGCCCCGAGCTCCACCGACCTCGCGCAGTCACTGACGTACGCGAAGATCGGTTACGACAACCTCGCGGCCCTCCGTAAGAAGCGCAGGTAGTCGGACCCGCGTCCACGACCGGCGCCCGCGCAGATCCGCATCCGCGCAGACCCGTGCACGCGCAGACCCGTGCACGCGCAGACCCGTGCACGCGCAGACCCGTGCACGCGCAGACGGGCGGCCCTCCCCGCGAGTCAGAACGTGGGGAGGGCCGCCCGTTGTCCGGACTCCCTTTCTCGGCCGACCGCTATCTGCTCAGCCGGCCGATACTTTCTTGCTCAGCCCACCGGTTGCGGCTGTGGAGCAGGTGCGTTCACCCTGCTGTTCTGCCCAGGCTGCCGCAGCAGCAGAGCTATCGCCGCCGCCACCATGGAGATGCTGCCGGCCAGTGCGTAGGCGCCGTTGTAACCCCAGGCGGCGACCACCATCGAGCCGAGACCACCACCGAAGAGGCCACTGATCAGCTTTCCGCTGTACACCAGCCCGTAGTTGGTGGCGTTGTAGTTCTCGCCGAAGTAGTCCGGAGTCAGAGCCGCGAACAGCGGATAGAAGGCACCGCCGCCGAATCCGGAGAGGAAGGCGAAGACCAGGAACAGCCACTCGCTCTTGATGTCGCCGGCCCAGATCACGCCGAATTGCGCGAGGCCCAGGATGACGATGACGGACACCAGGGTCTGCTTACGGCCCAAGGTGTCGGAGAGCCAGCCCACCACTCCCCGGCCGATGCCGTTGATGACGGCCATGACGCCCATCGACGACGCCGCCACGAGGGGGCCGAAGCCCACTTCTTTGGCGAAGTCGACCTGGAACGAGATCCCGAATATGGACACGCCCGCGCTCATGACGAGTGCGATCCACATCAGGGGGAGCATCCCGGTCCTGATGGCCTCCTTGGGTGTGTACTGCTTCACCGCGGGAGGGTTCTTGGCGAGGCTGGCCGCGCCCTTTGTGGTGCTGCCGTAGGTCAGCGGGTCGATGTCCGCCGGCCACCAGTTCTTCGGCGGGTCCTTGAAGAAGAACGCGGTCGCCACCACCACGACCATGATGTAGATGCCGATGAGGTCCAGCACACGGTGGTAGTTGGCCGTGTCGAACGCGTAGTTGAAGATGAAGATGAACGGCAGGGAGCCGTACGCGAATCCGCCGTTGACGAATCCTGTCTTCGCGCCACGTCGCTCGGGGAACCACTTGCCGACCATGTTGATGCAGGTCGCGTACACCAGGCCGGACCCGACGCCCCCGATGACGCCGAAGCCCAGGATGGCCAGGACGACGTTGCTCAGGTGCGAGAGGGCCAGGAAGCCCAGCAGACACATGACCGACCCTATGTACATGGCGCTGCGTGCGGTCAGTATCCCCTTCTCCCGCATCCAGCCCGCGGGGAAGGCGATACCAGCCTGGAAGAAGATCCAGACGCTGAGAATCCAGAAGGTGTTGCTCTGCGTCCAGCCGTGCCCGTGGGACAGGGTGTCCTCGGCCGATCCGTACGCGTACTCGAAGACACTGATCGCCATCATGGCTATCCATGGCAGGTACACCATGAATTTACGTGAGTGGCCCAGGATGTCCCGGTCCGTTTCGCCGATCCGGTAGACACGGCCCCGGGAATCGGTGACTTCACGGTATGCGCGGTTCGAGGCGTCGGGGTTGTCCGACGAGTCTTTCGCGGCGATTGGTTCCGCCGTCATTACGCCATCTCCTCGCCAAGCGGTTGCGGGTTGGGAACTATGCGCCGGGCATCTTGCGGCTTTGGCCTGCCCGGAGATTTCAGGAACATCGCCAGTACGGCGGACATCAGTCCGATGGAACCGGCGATCACGAAAGCGCCTTCGTAGTCCCACGCGTCGACGACCAGAGCGCCGACGCCTGAGCCCACGAGACCCGAGACCAACTTCGAGCTGTAGACGATTCCGTAGTTGGAGGCGTTGTTGTCCTCGCCGAAGTAGTCCGCTGTCATGGCCGCGAACAGCGGGAAGATCGCGCCGCCGCCGAATCCGGAGACCATGGAGCAGAACAGGAAGAACGGCATGCTGCCCATCTGGCCGGAGACCAGCACACCGAATTGGGCGGTACCGAGCACCAGACACACGATGATCAGTGTCTTGCGGCGGCCGACCTGGTCGGATATCCAGCCGATGATGCCGCGGCCGGTGCCGTTGACGATGGCTTTCAGGGACATCGCCGTGGCCACGATCCCGCCCGCGAAGCCCATGTCCTTGCCGAACGGCACCTGGAATGCGATGCCGAAGATGTTGATTCCGGCCGTGCACAGCAGGCAGAACCACATCATCCAGAGCAGAGGTGTCCGTACTGCCTCTTTCGGGACGTACTGCTTCACCGCCGGCGGGTTCTTCTCCAGTGCCCGCCGGACCCTCGGGTCGTCGGCGACCTTCAGCGGGTCCACGTTCGCCGGCCACCAGCCCTTGGGCGGGTCCTTGAAGAACCAGCCCGCGAAGGCGACGACGGTGCAGCAGACCACACCGACCGCTACCAGGACGGTCTCGTAGTTGCTCAGGTCCATGTAGGACGTGAACAGGAACACGAAGGGCACCGAGCCATAGGCGAAACCGCCGTTGACCAGGCCGGTCTTGCCGCCCTTGCGCTCCGGATACCACTTGCCGACCATGTTCACGGAGGTCGCGTAGACGAGACCGGCTCCGATACCGCTGAACATGCCGAACCCGATGTACGCGACGATCACGTGCGGTGCGTACGCGAGCGAGAGATAGCCCAGGATCGTGCCGAGCGCGCCGAGGAACATGGCGTACCGCGCGGGCAGCCTTCCGCTCTCACGGAGTTGCCCGGCAGGGAAGGCGACGGCTGCCTGGAAGAAGATCCAGACGCCCATCAGCCAGAAGATGTGGCCGCTGTTCCAGAGATGGGCCTCGTGCAGCGTGTCCTCGGCCGAGGTGAACGCGTACTCCGAGGAGCTGATGCCCAGCATGCCCATCCATGGGAAGAGCACCATGGTCCATCGTGGTCGACCCATGATGTCCCGATCGGTCTCTCCGATGCGGTACTTGCGACCGTTGGTGTCTGTCACCTCTCTGTAGGGGACGGGCTTTGAGAAGTCGGTGGTTGTCATCTTTGTCAAGCACCCCTTGCGTCGAAAGATCTGGACAGCGCCCCCTGCCAAATGCCTTTCGTGCGCTTTCGGGACCCGGGGGAGGCCAACGCGCACCGTGGTCGCCCCCGCGCGGATTAGGTCATGAACCCGCCCCCCAACAGCCCTGCCGCCCGCCGGCGGTACTCCGCGCGAGGTGTGGCCATGGGCTTCTCGGCCGTGTACGGGGAGGCCGCAGCCTCCCGCTGGTAGTCCGGGACGGTCATCTCGTGGATGACCGCGATCCCGTACGCGTTGGTGGTCACGTCAGATCACCCCACTCGACTTGAGGAGGCGCAGCTCTTCGTCTCCGAGGCCGAGCTCGCCGACGTAGACCTCTTCGTTGTGCTCGCCGAGCAGCGGCGGGCTGGTCACGTCGACAGGGGAGTCGGAAAGCTTCAGTGGGCTGCCCACGGTCAGGAACTCGCCCCGCTCGGGGTGCGGCACCCGCACGACCATCTCGTTGGCGACCAGCGAGGTGTCCTCGATGATCTCCTTGGTGGACAGAATCGGCCCGCAGGGGATGTGGTGGGCGTTGAGCCTCTCCAGCACCTCCATCTTGGGGAGGGTGCTGGTCCATTCCTCGATGAGCTGGAACATCTTCTCCAGCTTGGGCAGCCGGGCTTCGGGGGTTGCCCACTCGGGGTCCTCGGCCAGTTCGGGCCTGCCCAGGAGTGCGGTGATCGGCTTCCAGCCGACGGGCTGGACGATCACGTACACGTAGTCGTTGGGGCCGCCGGGGGCGCATCGGACCGCCCAGCCGGGCTGACCGCCGCCGGAGGCGTTCCCGGACCTGGGAACCTCGTCGCCGAAGTCCTCGTTGGGATATTCGGCGAGTGGACCATGGGCCAGGCGCTGCTGATCGCGCAGCTTCACCCGGCAGAGGTTGAGCACAGCATGCTGCATGGCCACATTGACCCGCTGGCCGCGGCCGGTGCTCTCCCGTTGGAACAGCGCCGCGAGGATCCCCGCCACGGCGTGGATGCCGGTGCCCGAGTCGCCGATCTGTGCGCCGGTCGCGAGGGGCGGGCCGTCCTCGAAGCCTGTGGTCGCCATGGCTCCGCCCATGGCCTGGGCGACGACTTCGTACGCCTTGTAGTTGGTGTACGGGCCTTCGCCGAAGCCCTTGATGGAGGCGTAGACGATGCGCGGGTTGAGCTCGCGGATGCGGTCCCAGGT